>NZ_JBMRGI010000012.1:0-141617 GCF_049384345.1 Stenotrophomonas sp. CASM110 | reverse complement strand
TGCCCGTGCTGCCGGCCAGCGGCCGGCACGACCATCCCGCTACGGCGCAGCCTTGCGTACGGCCAGCGTCGCACTTGCTTCGCCGCCGCCTTCCAGCTGCAGCCGTAGCGGCACCGCCTGCCCCTCCTTCAGCGCGCCCTTGCCCTGCATCAGCATCAGGTGCAGGCCACCGGGCTTGAGCTCGGCACGTGCACCCGGCGCCAGCGGCAGGCGCTCGATCGCGCGCATCCGGCTGACCCCATCCGTGATCGTGGTTTCGTGCAGCGACACATCATTGAAGCTGCTGCTGGTCGCGCCGGTGATCACCACCGCCTTGCCGCAGCCGTTGTGGATGACGCCGTAGCCAGCGGTCATCGGCATTGCCGGATTCGGTGGCAACCGCGCCCAGCCCTGATCCACCGTGACGCAGCCCGATTCCGCCGCCGAGGCCGATGCTGCGGCCGCACACAGAAGCCACAGTACGCCAACGAATGGTTTGGTTATCATCGCCCAGGTTCCTTCTTCGCAACGAGACCGCAGCATGACGACGCTCATCGAGGTGATCAACCATGGCCCCATCCGCGAACTGCGCCTGGCGCGGCCGCCGGTCAACGCACTGGACACCGACCTGTGCCGGCAGTTGATCCATGCCATCGAGCTGGCCATGGCCGAAGACGCGCACGGCATCGTGCTGTCGGGCAGCGAGCGCATCTTCACCGGCGGCATGGACGTGCCGCACCTGCTCTCGCATGGCGATGACAAGCACAAGCTGCTGGACACCTGGAACGCCTTCTTTGGCGCCGTACGCACGCTGGCCGAGAGCCGCATCCCGGTGGTCGCGGCGATCACCGGCCACGCCCCGGCGGGCGGCTGCGTGCTGGCCCTGTGCTGCGACTACCGGGTGATGGCCCGCAGCGCCGATCCGTCGCGGCCATATGCCATCGGCCTGAACGAGGTGCAGGTGGGCCTGATCGCGCCGGAGGGCATCCAGCGCCTGCTGCGCCGTGCGGTGGGCGTGCACCGCGCCGGCGTGCTGCTGACCACCGGTTCGCTGGTACCGGCCGAACAGGCGGTGCAGATCGGCCTGGTGGATGAGCTGGCAGAGGGGGACCTGGTGGTGGCACGCGCGATTGCCTGGCTGCAGGACCTGCTCAGGCAGCCGCGCCAGCCGATGCTGCTGACCCGCGCCATCGCCCGCGCCGACCTGCACGTGGCGCTGCAGCCGGACCTGATCCAGCTCGACCGTTTCGTCGAGGCCTGGTTCGCCCCGGACGCACAGAACGCCCTGCAGGCCCTGGTAGCCCGGCTGGGCAAATAGCGGTTGCCCCGCCCGGGGTCAGATCCCTTTCGCCGGGCGAAAGGGATCTGACCCCTGACCGGTATAATCAGGCCCTCTTTCACTGCTGTGGCCGCCCCCTTGAACGACACGCCCGAACCCGTCGTCTCCGAGCTGATCGACCTGCTCACGCTGGAGCGGCTGGAGGACAACCTGTTCCGCGGGCAGAGCCGCGACATCGGCACCAAGTACGTGTTCGGCGGGCAGGTGCTGGGCCAGGCGCTGGCCGCGGCACAGGCCACGGTCGACAACGGCCGCCACGTGCACTCGCTGCACGCCTATTTCCTGCGCGCCGGCAACATCGACCACCCGATCGTCTACGACGTGGACCGTACCCGCGATGGCGGCAGCTTCTCGGTGCGCCGGGTCACAGCGATCCAGCACGGCAAGGTGATCTTCTTCTGCGCGGCATCGTTCCAGCAGGCCGAGACCGGCGCCGAGCACCAGCACAAGATGCCCGAAGTGCCGCAGCCGGAAGACATTGAACCGAACCGGCCGCTGCCGGCCGAAGTGCTGGAGCGGCTGCCGATCAAGGTGCAGCGCTGGCTGTCGCGCGGCGGCCCGTTCGAATTCCGCCACGTCTACCCGCGCGACGAACTGAACCCGCCCAAGCGCCCGCCCTACCACCAGGTGTGGCTGCGCCTGAGCGAGCCGGTCGGCGATGCTCCGGAACTGCACCAGGCCCTGCTGGCCTATGCCTCGGACTTCCACCTGCTGGGCACGGCGACGTTCCCGCACGGCATCAGCTACTACCACCCGCACGTGCAGATGGCCTCGCTCGACCACGCGATCTGGTTCCACCGCCCGTTCCGTGCCGACGACTGGCTGCTGTACTCGCTGGACAGCCCCAGCGCGCAGGATTCGCGCGGCCTGGCCCGCGGCCAGTTCTTCACCCGCAATGGTGTGCTGGTGGCCAGCACCGCGCAGGAGGGCCTGATCCGCGTGGTTCCCGACCAGGCTGCCGCGGCCGCCGTGCCGGCCAAGGAGTAAACCCATGCGCCAGATCTTCAGCAGCCAGCGCGTGGAAACCGTCGAAGGCGTGGCCGAGCTCCTGCGCGGGCATGGCATCGACGTCAAGGTGACCAACGGGCGCTCGTACAAGACCCGTCGCCGCGGCCAGTTCAGCTATACCGACCTCGGCAACGCCAACACCTACCCGGCGGTATGGATCGTGCGCGCCGACGACCAGCCGCGTGCACGCGAGATCCTGCGTGAGGCACGCCTGCTCGACACCACCCGCCGCGACCATCCGACCGCCGAGTTCGCCTTCCGCGACACGCCGGAACAGGGCAGCGGCGGCCGCAGCTGGGCCTGGCGCATCCGCATCGCCCTGCTGGTGGTGATCGCCGGCGTGGCGCTGGTGATCGGCCTGCGCCATCGCGGTGCCCCGGCCCCGGCAGCACCGGCCCCTGCCCCGCAGGCCCAGCCGCAGCAGGCGCAACCGGCCCCGCAGGCCGCAGCGGAAGAGGAAGAAGTCCGGGTCCGTATCCAGCCATCGAAATAACCCAAGGGTCGTACCCGCCGCTGGCCGGCAACTGCAAAAAGGGGACGGAGGGGATTAAGTCGTTTGTGGCACAAACGACTTAATCCCCTCCGTCCCTTTTTTGTCAGCACAGGAAGTCGGTCACATTGGGCGCGCGGCTCCGTCATGGGACACAATCCCAGCAGGAGAGCCGCCGCCATGACGACGTTCGCCGCATCGATCGACCAGACCCTGGAACGCGAACTGCCCGCCGCCGCCAGCGGTTGCCAGCACGCCTACGGCCGTATCGTGCTGGCCTGCCAGAACACGGTCACCGCCATCGCCCTGGCCATCACCCGCGACCGCCAGGCCAGCGAGGACATCGCCCAGGAGGCCTTCGTGAAGGGCTGGCAGCAGCTGCACCAGCTGCGCAGCGCGACCAGCTTCCTGCCCTGGCTGCGGCAGATCACCCGCAACCTGGCCCGCGACTGGCTGCGTGCGCAACGCGGCCGGCCGCTGACCGGCGAGGCCGCGGAGGTGGCGATGGGCATGGCCGCCGACCCGGCCCCAGGTGCGGCCGATCGCCTGCAGCGGGTGGAAGAGGAGATCGCCGCCGAGGACATCATCTCCGCGCTGCCCGCTGACAGCCGCGAAGTCCTGTTGCTGTACTACCGCGAAGGACAGCGCTCGCAACAGGTCGCCGACCTGCTCGGGCTCAGCGATGCAGCCGTGCGCAAGCGCCTGTCGCGTGCACGTGCCCTGGTGCGCGAAGGCCTGCTGCAGCGCTTCGGTGAATTCGCCCGCAGCAGCGCGCCGAGCGCTGCATTCGCCACCGCCGTGGTGTCGATGGTGCTGGTGGCCGCGCCCGGCACCGCCAGTGCAGCGGTGCTGCTCGGCACCGGCGTCGGCATCGGCGGCAGCAAGCTCGGCCTCGGCGGCGCCAGCGTTGCCGGTGGAACCGCGATGGGCTCGTTGACCGCCACCCTGGGCCAGCTGCATGTGTTGCCGGCCGAAAGCTGGGGGGCGGTCATTGGTGGCGTTGCCGGTGGCGCGATCGGCAGCTATCTCGGCGGGCGCTTCCTGATGTCGTACACCGAAACTGCGGCAGAGCGGGCCGATGTGCGCCGCTTCCTCTACCTCAACATCACCACCGGCATGTTCTGGTGCCTGGCGATCCTGCTGGCTGTGGTGCTGCAGGCACCGGTCTGGACGCAGCTGACGGTGCTGGCGGTCGGGTTGGGCGTGGTCAACTACCAGTGCCTGGTGACGCTGCAGCGGGTGATGGCGCCGATGATCGCGCGCGATTCGGCGCGGCGCGGGCGAACCGGCATCAACTGGAAGTTCGAATCGATGTACGGCCGCACCGCCATCATCGCCATGAACCTGATGGTCATTGCGCTTGTGGCGTACTCGCTGATGCGCAGCGGCCGCTTGTAACGGACAACGCCGGCAGTGCCGCCGGCGTTGTCGTCATCACTGCATTGACCCTCAGCGCTGCGGCTTCGGTGCGCCGCCGTCGCGCGGACCGCCATGGCGCGGGCCACCATGCATCGGGCCCTTGGCCGCATCAAACTCGGCCTTGCTCAGCTGGCCGTCCTTGTTGGTGTCGGCGGCGGCGAACCAGGCATCACGATGCTGCTTCATGCGCAGCTCGCGGTCGGCCTTGTCCAGGTAGCCGTCCTTGTTCAGATCAAGCTGGTCGAAGCGCGCGGCCAGGCGCGGATCGGCCTTGGCTTCCTCGCGGCTGATGCGGCCATCCTTGTTGACGTCCAGCGCGGCCCAGCGCTCACCGCCGTGGCCACGACGGCCATGCTGCCAGCGCGGCAGCTCGTCGCGCGAGAGCTTGCCGTCCTTGTTCTTGTCCAGCTCGTCGAACTTCGCGGCCAGGCGCGGGTTGGCGGCCGCCTCGCTGCGGTCGATCACGCCGTCACCGTTGGTGTCCAGCTTGGCCGGGCGCGGTGCCGGCGTGGCCGGGGTGTCGGCCGCCAGCGCGATACCGGATGCGGAGGTGCCGAGCAGCAGGGCCAGCAGCAGGGGGGTACGGATCATGAGGTCACTCCTGGGGATGGGAACAGCGTCGGGGTGATCACTTCACCCTCGGGGGACAACAACGCCCGGGCGCGACGTCGGTTGACGCTACTGCCGATTCCATTCATCCGGCGGACAGTCGCCGCCACTGCGACAACCTGGGGCTATGCTGTGCCCATGGCGATACATGGCGACAGAGACGACGAACTGCGACTTTTCCAGACCGGCGAGCACCCCTGCGGGTACTGGTCGGACCGGGTGGCACGCGACCTGGTGCTGGACCCGAACGACCGCCGCCTCGGCGCGCTCTATCCACTGGCACTGAGCTGGGGCTTCCGCCGCAGCGGCGACCTGGTCTACCGGCCGCATTGCGCGCACTGCCAGGCCTGCGTGGCGGTGCGCATCCCGGTGGCCCGCTTCGCCCCGGACCGCAGCCAGCGCCGCTGTGCCACCCGCAATGACGACCTGGAGGTGCGGATCACCGCCGCCACCGCCCGCGATGACCTGTTCGCGCTGTACCACCGCTACCTCACCCACCGCCATGCCAACGGCGGCATGGACGACCACGGCCCGCACGAGTTCGAGCAGTTCCTGATCGGCAGCTGGTCGCACACCCGCTTCATGGAGATGCGCCTGCCCGGCCACGACGGCCAGCCCAGCCAGCTGCTGGGGGTAGCGGTGACCGACGTCACCGAGCACGGCCTGTCGGCGGTCTACACCTTCTTCGACCCGGACCACCCCGCGCGCGGGCTGGGCACCTTCGCGATCCTGCAGCAGATCGAGTGGGCACGCCGAGAGGGGCTGCCGCACGTGTATCTGGGCTACTGGATCCGCGGCCACCAGAAGATGGACTACAAGCGCCGCTTCCATCCGCTGGAAGCCTACGATGGCCGCCGCTGGCACGATTTCGACAAGGATCTGGACGGGCGCTGACAAACCGCTGACACCGGGCCGGGTGCACAATACGGCCCATGAACATGACCCGCCGCCATCCCCTGATCCTCGCCCTGGCCCTGCTCTGCGGCGCCACCGCCCCTGCCTTCGCCACGTCCCCTGCGATGACCGAAAAGCCGTCCGCTGCGCTGCGCCTGGCCACCTACAACACCTCGCTGTACTCCGATGACGCCGGTGGCCTGATCAAGGAGCTGGAAGGCGACAGCGAACACGCGAGCAAGATCGCCGCAGTGCTGCAGCAGGTGCGCCCGGACCTGGTGCTGCTGAACGAATTCGACTTCGACGACGCCCATCGCGCCGCCGACCTGTTCCAGAAGCGCTACCTGGAGGTCGCCCAGCCCGGTGGCGGCAAACCGCTGCACTTCGCCTACCGCTATCTGGCACCGGTCAACACCGGCGTGCCCAGCGGCCTGGACCTGGACAACAACGGCGTGGTCGGTGGCGAAGGCCGCAGCCGCGGCAACGATGCCTGGGGCTACGGCCTGCACCCGGGCCAGTACGGCATGCTGGTGCTGTCGCGCTACCCGATCGACGAAGCCAGGGTGCGCAGCTTCCAGCTGCTGAAGTGGAGCGCGATGCCCGGCGCGATCCGCCCGGTCGACCCACGTACCGGCCAGAGCTTCTACAACGACCATGTGTGGTCGCAGCTGCGCCTGTCGTCGAAGTCGCATTGGGACGTGCCGGTGAAGACCCCGGCCGGCGTGGTGCACGCGCTGGTGTCGCACCCGACCCCGCCGGTGTTCGACGGCCCGGAAAAGCGCAACGCGGCGCGCAACCATGACGAACTGCGCCTGTGGCAGGAATACCTGTCCAAGGGTGACAAGCCATGGCTGTGCGACGACAAGGGTCAGTGCGGCGGCCTGGCCCAGGACGCGCGCTTCGTGATCCTCGGCGACCTCAACAACGACCCGGTGGATGGCGATGGCCGCCATGAGGCGATCGTCGAACTGATCGAGAACGCCCGCGTGCTGCGCTACCCCACCCCGCACAGCGTCGGTGGCGAGCAGACCAGCCTGGCCTATGCGGCCAAGGGCATCGAGCGCAAGGGCGCACCGTTCCATGCCACCGGCGATTTCGGCCCGAAGTCCGGCACCATGCGCCTGGACTACGTACTGCCCTCGACCGGTTTCGAATATGTCGGCAGCGGTATCTTCTGGCCGGCCAATGAAAGCCCGGAAGCGAAGATCGCCGACGGCAGCGACCACCACCTGGTGTGGGTGGACGTGCGGTAGAGTCGACGGCCCTGAAAAGGGGACGGAGGGGATTAAGTCGTTTGTGGCACAAACGACTTAATCCCCTCCGTCCCCTTTTTGCTTTACGGGCGCAGTTCGACGCCGATGGCGTCGGCGGCATCTCGCGCGATGGCGCGCGCCTCGTCGATGGTTTCCGCGCGCGCCAGGGTGACACCGACGCGGCGATGGCCATGCACGCTCGGCTTGCCGAACAGGCGTACGGCAGTATCCGGCACCTGCAATGCAGCGGCGACGTTGTTGAAGTACGGCACGCCCTCGCCGTGTGCCAACAGCGCGCACGACGCCGACGGGCCGCTCTGGCGGATCACCGGGATCGGCAGGCCGAGGATGGCGCGCGCATGCAGCGCGAACTCGCTCAACTCCTGCGATACCAGCGTCACCAGGCCGGTGTCGTGCGGGCGCGGCGACACTTCGCTGAACCACACTTCGTCGCCCTTCACGAACAGCTCCACGCCGAACAGGCCCCAGCCGCCGAGGTCATCGGTGATCGCGCGCGAAATCTCTTCGGCACGCGCCAGTGCCGCGCTCGACATCGGCTGCGGCTGCCAGCTTTCGCGGTAGTCGCCGTCCTTCTGCAGATGGCCGATCGGCGCACAGAACGAGGTGCCACCGGCATGGCGGACGGTCAGCAGGGTGATCTCGTAATCGAAATCGATGAAGCCTTCGACGATGCAGCGGCCGGCACCGGCGCGGCCACCGGTCTGCGCGTAGTCCCAGGCCGGGGCGATGTCCGCCTCGCTGCGCAGGGTGCTCTGGCCCTTGCCCGAGGACGACATCACCGGCTTGACCACGCACGGCAGGCCGATGGCGGCGACGGCAGCACGGTATTCGGCCTCGGTATCGACGAAGCGGTACGGCGAGGTCGGCAGTCCCAGGGTTTCGGCGGCCAGGCGACGGATGCCTTCGCGATCCATGGTCAGGCGTGCGGCGCGCGCGGTCGGGATCACCCGCAGGCCCTGCTCCTGTTCCAGCTGGACCAGGGTCTCGGTGTGGATGGCCTCGATTTCCGGCACCACCAGGTGCGGCTGCTCCTGGGCGATCAGCGCCCGCAGCGCCATCGCATCGAGCATGTCGATCACGTGCGAGCGGTGCGCGACCTGCATGGCCGGGGCGTCGGCATAGCGATCAGCGGCGATCACCTCCACGCCCAGCCGCTGCAGCTCGATGGCCACCTCCTTGCCGAGTTCGCCCGAGCCCAGCAGCAGCACGCGGGTGGCGGAGGGGGACAACGGCGTTCCAAGCTTGGCCATGGCGGTTCCAGCAGCGATGTGAAGGCGGGAGGGCATTCTAGCTGGCCGGGCACCCTGACCATGGCATCCGACGAACGGTAGTGGACAGGTGATATCACTTTGATATCTTAAATTTGAACCCTCAAGGACGTACCGCCATGAAAGAGAAGTCGCTGTCTTCCCTCAACGGCCTCGGCACGCTGGTCGGCGCCCTGCTCGTCGGCCTCGCCGGCGCCGCCCTGTTCGTGGTGGGCGTGGCAGCCAAGGCCAGCACCGGCTCGCCCAGCCTGCTGCTGATGCTGCTGGGCGCCCTGCTGGTGGCGCTGGGCGTGTTCATCCTGGCCGGCCTGTACACCATCCAGCCCAACCAGGCGGCGGTCCTTAGCCTGTTCGGCAAGTACGTGGGTACGGTGAAGGACAACGGCCTGCGCTGGAACAACCCCTTCTTTGCCAAGCGCCGGGTCAGCCAGCGCGTGCGCAACTTCGAGAGCGGCAAGCTGAAGGTCAACGAGCTGGACGGCAGCCCGATCGAGATCGCCGCGGTGATCGTCTGGCAGGTGGTCGACGCCTCCGAGGCCGTCTACAACGTGGACGACTACGAGAGCTTCGTGCACATCCAGTCCGAATCTGCGCTGCGTGCGATGGCCACCAGCTATCCCTACGACCAGCACGAAGACGGCCAGCTGGCCCTGCGCAGCCATGCCAGCGAGATCTCCCAGCACCTGAAGAACGAGCTGGCCGAACGCCTGGCCGACGCCGGCGTGCAGGTGATCGACGCACGCATCAGCCATCTCGCCTACGCCGCCGAAATCGCCCAGGCGATGCTGCAGCGTCAGCAGGCCAACGCGGTGATCGCCGCACGCACGCGCATCGTGGCCGGTGCGGTGGGCATGGTTGAAATGGCCCTGGCCGAACTGCAGAAGAACGGCGTGGTGCAGCTGGATGAAGAACGCAAGGCGCACATGGTCAGCAACCTGCTGACCGTGCTGTGCTCGGACCGCGGTACCCAGCCGATCGTCAACGCCGGTTCGCTGTACTGAACCACCCTCGCAACGGGGTGCCCCACCACCCCGCCAGGAGCTTGCATGAGTGAGAAGAAAGCCTACCCGCTGCGCATCAATGCCGACGTCCTGGCCGCCGCGCAACGCTGGGCTGACGACGAGCTGCGCAGCCTCAACGCACAGATCGAATACGTGCTGCGCGACGCCCTGCGCAAGGCAGGACGCCTGCCGAAACCCACGCCATCTTCGGGGGACAAGGAATGAGCAAGCGCTGGAGCTACCAGACGATCGAGGTCAAGACGTCCATGATGGGCCAGCTCAAGGCCGAGGACATCCAGAGCGAACTGAGCCGCCAGGGCCAACTGGGCTGGGAGCTGGTCAACATCATCATCCCCGCACCGATGCGCCCGGCGATGCTGGTATTCAAGAAGGAGGCCTGAGCCATGGGTGCCAGCGATCCAAAGCAGTACGAGGTGGCCGAGAGTTCGCCGTTGCGCGTGCTGTGGATCGTGCTGCCCCTGCTCGCCGCCTTCGTGGCCTGCCTGTATGCGCAGCTGTACAAGGCACCGGCCACGGCGCCCTGGATCGAAGTGACGCTGTCGCCGCCCTGGTTCCGGATGGGCGGCAGTGCCGCCTGGAGCCTGCTGGTGATCGCCGCGCTCGGCATCGGGTTGGGCGCGGCGTTCTTCCGCCGCCGGGTGGAACTGGCCGACGACGTGCTGGACGTGCGCTCGACGATGTACCGCCGCCGCGTTCCGGTGGCACAGCTGCGGCTGGACCAGGCCGAGGTGGTCGACCTGCAGCGTGACCGCCGCTATGGCATTCGTTTCAAGACCAATGGCTATGCGATGCCGGGCTTCTATTCCGGCCACTTCCGCCTGCAGGGCGGCGGCAAGGGGTTCGCGCTGGTCACCGACCGCACGCGCGTTCTCGCCCTGCCGGTCAGCGATGGCAGCACGCTGCTGCTCAGCCTGGAGCGGCCGCAGGTGCTGCTGGACGCACTGCGCAAGGTGGCCGCACCGGCGCCTCGGCGGTAAGCTGCGGCGATGCAACGACGCGCGCCCCTGCTGATCAATACCGAGGCCATCGAGCTGTGGCCCGCCCACCTGCTGCGCGCACGAAGCAACCTGGATGCCCGCCTGCTGTCGCAGGCACAGTGGGTGCTGCGGCGCAAGCGCGATGGCCGCTACCTGGCGGCGGTAACGACGCATGGCGTGCATTCGCTGGTGCCACGCCTGCCGCGCGAGCCCGGGGCCGAGGACGCACTGGCGCTGCTCGATGCAGCGGCGGCACGTCCGTTCGGCGCTGCGCTGCAGGAACAGTGGCTGCCGCTGGCCGGGCTGCAGCAACGCCTGCAGCAACTGGGCCTGGATGCACAGCGCTATGCCGACGACAGCGGCCTGCCACTGGAGCCCGAACCGTGCCTGCTGCACTTCGCCGGCCGTGACCGCTTCGGCCGCCCGCTGTGGCTGCGCCGTGGCGCCGCGCAGGGATGGCGGCGGATGCGCCTGCAGGCGGCACGGGAGGGCATCGCGCTCGACGCAATTTCCGGCTTCCGCAGCCATGCCTACCAGCTGGGCATCTTTGAACGGAAACTGGCGCGCGGCCTGAGCGTGGCGGAGATCCTGAAGGTCAATGCAGCGCCGGGGTTCAGCGAACACCACAGCGGCCATGCGCTGGACATCGGCACACCGGGCGATGCCCCGGCCGAGGAATCATTTGAAGCCACCGACGCGTTCGCCTGGCTGCAGGTGCATGCCGGCGGGCATGGCTTCCATCTGAGCTACCCACGCGACAACCCGCACGGCATCGTCTACGAACCCTGGCACTGGTGCTGGAGGCCGGCCAACGGCTGAGCCCCTCGTGGCGCCCGCACGCGGAATGGAACGAGAGAGCGAAGACAAAAGCGGGCCGCTTCGCTCGAAGCCGAGCATGGCTCGGCTCTACAGCAGCTGCCGCGCAACGCCCCCATGTCGTGCCGAGCCATGCTCGGCTGTACCCGGATTGCCGTCACCGCCTCAACGCGTTGATCGCCAGCACCACCCAGCCGGCCATCATGCTGGTGCCACCGATCGGCGCCATCCGCGTCGGCCACTGCCACAGCGCCCCGCCCACCAGGCTGCCTGAAAACAACAGCACACCCAGCAGCAGCACGTACAGCGCCAGGTGTGCGATCGCCCCGTGCGCGCGCGGCCCGAGTGCCACCAGTACCGCACCATGCGCGAACGCGTACAGCGCCGCCATGTTCAGGTGCTGCTGCGCCAGCGGATCGGCCACGCCATGCGAGGCGTAGGCGGACAGGCCGATCGAGGCAGCGGCCAGCAGCGCCCCCAGGCAGGCGAGCAGGGACGGCTTACGTGCACGACGTTCGAGATTGAACATGGGGGCTCCTTGCGCAGCGCCCCTTGCCGGGCGCCGGATCAAAAAAAACGCGCCGCAATGAGCGGCGCGTTTTCGTGTCCAACACTACATGGGTCAGCCGAGGCTTACTTGACGGCCCAGTAGATGTCGTAGGTCGCTTCCGGGGTGAACGACTTGTCGATGCCGTCCTTCCAGGTTTCGTACGGGCGGTCGATGACTTCGTTGCCCGAAGTCACGGCCCAGGCACGCAGGCCGTTGCGGGCCACGTCCAGACCCGCCATGTGGCCGGTGTAGGCCGCATGCGCCGAACGGTGCGGAGCAACGTGCACGTACTTGACCGGAGCGCCGCCGTCGATCTTGACGGTCAGCTCGTCGGCAGCAGCACCTTCAGCACCCTTCTTCTTCACCGGCTGGGCGATGTCGAAGGCGTACTTCTCCTGGCCGAAGTCGGTGGTGATGATGCGGAACGGGCCGGCGGCTTCAAGGCCATTGGCCTCCATCACGCGCTTGATCCACTCCTGGTTGTCCTTGATGGACTTGGTGATGGTGTCCTGACCGCGGTCCACGTTGCCGGCGTTGACCACCAGCAGGTTCTCGGCCGGCACTTCAACGATGGCCAGGTCGGTCAGCGGGGCTTCCGGCGTGCGGTAGTCCACGTTCGGCACGGTTGCGAGCATGTTGGCGATGCGCGACAGGCCCAGCTTGATGTCGTCGCCGATCTGGCGGCTGACATACAGGCCGGCGTAGCGGCCGAACAGGTCGAAGCCGTACTTCACCGAGTAGTCCTGGGTGATCTTGACGTTGCGACCGCCCTTGCCGGTCGGCTCCAGGTTGAAGGTGGTGACCTTGTCGTGACCCTTGGTGGCGTCTTCGATGGCGATCACAACACGCTTGTTCTCTTCGGCTTCGGTGATCTTCCAGGAACCGGTGCCCAGGTCCTTGGAGGTGAAGTCGAGGGTGGCACCGGTACCGGAGGCCGGGCCGGACAGCTTCAGTTCAACGGCGGGATCGCGCAGTACCAGCGGGTTCCAGTCCTTGAAGCGGCGCAGGCTGCTGACCGTGTCGTACACGATCGTCATCTTGCGGTTGGTCTCGATGCTTTCGGTGATGTGACGCTCGCCCGGCAGACATACGCCAATGATGACGAACAGGCCAGCCACGATCCCCAAGGCGATCAGGAACTCGATAATACGGGTCATTCAGAGAGTCTCCGGGGCCGATCCCACGGCCGGGTTGATTGAAGCGAAGCGCCAATCCTAGCAGGCTTCGCGGGCATTGTTTATCGGGATTGGCGCACCGGTTTCCCTGCCGGCTGCGTATTTGTATGGACAAAGAATTCGAAGGGTAACGCATACCGCTACCCGGCAAGTAGGGGGCAACCTTGGCAGGAACCCGTAACTACGACCCAAGTCTTTGTACTTGAACGATTTTCTTCAGACCAGCTGGAGTTCGAACGCCTTCAGTACGGCACGCGTACGGTCGCGCACGCCCAGCTTGGACAGGATGTTGGACACGTGGTTCTTGATGGTGCCTTCGGCCACGCCCAGCGAATTGGCGATCTCCTTGTTGGAGAAGCCGCTGGCCATCAGCCGCAGGATCTCGGTCTCGCGGTCGGTCAGCGGGTCCGGGCGGTCCAGGCTGACGAACTCGTTGCGCATGTGCTCCAGGCCGGACAGCAGGCGCTGGGTCACCGCCGGCTGCACCAGCGAACCGCCGTCGGCCACGGTACGGATGGCACCGACCAGCTGCGCCAGGGTGACATCCTTGAGCAGGTAGCCCTTGGCACCGGCCTTGAGCCCGGCCAGCACCAGCTGGTCATCGTCGAACGTGGTGAGGATGATGGTCGGCGGCAGCTGTTCCTGCCGCGACAGCACCTGCAGTGCCTCCAGACCGGACATCACCGGCATGCGCATGTCCATCAGCACCACGTCGGGGCGCACCTGCGGTATCAGCTCGACCGCCTGCCGGCCGTCGCCGGCCTCGGCCACCACCTCGATGCCGTCGTCGAGCGCCAGCAGGGAGCGGATTCCCTGCCGCACCAGGGTTTGGTCGTCGACCAGGCAGACGCGAATCATCAACGCACTCCTTCAGGAACCTTGGTAAGGGCCGCCACCAGCACCGTTGCCGGCACCGTCGCCCGCAGCCGGAAGCCTTCTCCGGGACGGGTTTCGATCTGCAGCTGGCCACCACATTGTTGCAGGCGCTCGCGCATGCCGCGCAAGCCATTGCCTACATTGACCATATCCGCGCCGACGCCGTCGTCGCGGGCCTCCACCACCACCCGGTCGGGGGCTTCACGGTACACCTTGATCCACAGGTGGCGGGCGCCGGCGTGGCGCACCGCGTTGGTAATGATCTCCTGGGTACAGCGCAGCAGCACGTGGGCCCGCTGCGGGTCTTCCACGTTCAACGGATCCTCGATCTCCAGCTGGATGTCCAGCGAGGGCACGTTCTCGGTCAGCGGGCGCAGCGCCGCGGCCAGATCGATCGCGCCGGTCTCGCGCAGCTGGCTGACCACCTCGCGCACATTGCCCAGCAGCAGCTTGGCCAGCGCGTGCGAGCGCTTCACGTGGTCCAGCGCCTGGCCCTCGGCCAGGTGGCCGGCGACCTCCAGGTTCAGGGTCAGCGCAGTCAGCTGGTGGCCCAGCAGGTCGTGCAGCTCGCGCGAAATGCGGGTGCGCTCGTTGACCCGCGCGCTCTCGGCCAGCAGGGCGCGGGTGGCACGCAGCTCCGAATTGAGCCGGCGCTGCTCGTCGCGGGCCTCGGTCTGCTGCCGTGCAACCAGGCTGGTCACGAAGATGAACATGGAGAAGCCGCCGTACAGCAGCGACTGCATCACCGCTTCGAACAGCGGGAAGCGCAGCAGCAGGTAATAGACCGGCGCCACCGCCAGCTGGCTGACCAGCAGCCACAGCACCCCCAGCCGTACCGACAGCATCCACGGAATGACCCCGGCGGCCACCATCATCAGGATGCTGCCCAGGCCCGAACCGCTGAGGAAACTGACCCCCAGCGCCGAGACCGTCAGCAACAGCAGCAGGCCGCGGTCCAGCCAGCTGGTGTGGCTGTCGCTGCGCAGGATGCGGGTCAACCAGTAGTAGGCCGTGCCGAAGGACAGGTAGGCGACGAACAACAGGATCGCCCAGCCGCCCATGTCACCGCGGCTGTGCAGGTTCTCGAACTGCGAGTACGCCAGGGGCAGGCCGACCATGACCCAGGTGAACAGGCCGGCCAGGCGGAGGACGCGGGTATGGCTGAGGACTCCCAACATGCCAGCACTCTACGGGCCGCGCCTGCGCACCGCACCCCACGGAAGTCATGCCTGCCCGGTCGCCTGTTCATGCCGCAGCCCACCCCGGGCATGCAATAATCGTGCGCAGGGTCCCTTGATGGACCAACCGCGTTACCCCACGGAGTCACAATGTCGATTGTCATCCGCGACGTGCGCGAGCACGAGCTCGATTCCGTCCTGGCTTTGAACAACAACGCTGGCCTGGCCATCCTTCCCCTGGATGCGGCCCGCCTGCGCCTGTTCTATGAAACCGCTGAGTATTTCCGCGTCGCCGAGCGCGACGGCAACCTGGCCGGCTTCCTGATCGGCTTCGGCAGCGACAGCCAGCACGACAGCAGCAATTTCGCCTGGTTCAAGCAGCAGCTGGACACCCCGTTCTTCTATATCGACCGCATCGTGGTCGCCAGCCGCCGTCGTGGCGGTGGCGTCGGGCGTGCGTTCTACGCCGACGCGCAGAGCTTCGCCGAGCTGCGCTACCCGCAGATGACCTGCGAGGTCTTCCTCGACCATGGCGCCGATGCCGCCCTGCTCTTCCACGGCAGCTTCGGCTTCCGCGAGCTGGGCCAGAACACCATGCCGCAGGTCGATGTGCGCGCCAGCATGCTGGCCAAGGAACTGTGCAGCTACCCGTGGGTCCAGGAGACCTACGGCGACAAGCTGCCGGATGTGGCATGGACACGCGCCCGGCAGCTGCCGGCGCAGGCACAGCGGCCGACGGGGACCTGAGCGTGGCGGTGAATTTCGATTACGAACAGGCCGGTGAACTGAAGATCGGCCAGGTGGGCATCGCCAACCTGCGCATCCGTACCCTTGATGTCGAACGCCTCGTGCAGGAAATGCGCGAGCGCGTGACCCGCGCACCGAAGCTGTTCGGCCGCGCCGCGGTGATCCTCGACTTCGGCGGCCTGAGCCAGGTGCCGGACGTGGCCACCGCGCAGGCGCTGGTCGACGGCCTGCGCAGCGCCGGGGTGCTGCCGGTGGCGCTGGCCTACGGCACCAGCGCGGTCGACCTGCTCTCCCAGCAGCTCGGCCTGCCGCTGCTGGCCAAGTTCCGCGCGCAGTACGAGCGTGCCGAGGGCGAACCGGCCCCGCCGCCGCCCGCACCGGAACCGCGCCGGGCAGCCCGTGCCGAACCGAAGCCAGCCCCAGCGACGCCGGTGGCCAAGGTGGCCGACGCCGCTGCACCGCAGCCGGGCCGCATGCAGCTGGGCAACGTGCGTTCGGGCCAGCAGCTATACGCGGAAAACTGCGACCTGACCGTGATGGCCACTGTCGGCGCCGGCGCCGAGGTCATCGCCGATGGCAGCATCCATATCTACGGCACCCTGCGCGGCCGCGCGCTGGCAGGGGCCCAGGGCAACACCGCGGCACGCATCTTCTGCCGTGATTTCCATGCGGAACTGGTGGCCATTGCCGGCCACTACAAGGTACTGGACGATGTTCCGGACAACCTGCGCGGCAAGGCCGTCCAGGTGTGGCTGGAACAGGACCAGATCAAGATCGCTGCGCTGGACTGACGCAGCACCAAACTCATGCAGAACCAGGAGAAGTCCTTTGGCTGAAATCATCGTAGTCACCTCCGGCAAGGGCGGCGTCGGCAAGACCACTTCCAGCGCGAGCCTGGCCTGCGGCCTGGCGCGGCGCGGCAAGAAGGTGGCGGTGATCGACTTCGACGTCGGCCTGCGCAACCTCGACCTGATCATGGGCTGCGAACGCCGCGTGGTGTACGACTTCGTCAACGTCGTGCACGGCGAAGCCACCCTCAAGCAGGCCCTGATCAAGGACAAGCGCTTCGACAACCTGTACGTGCTGGCGGCCTCGCAGACCCGCGACAAGGACGCACTGACCCAGGAAGGCGTGGGCAAGGTCCTGAAGGACCTGGCCGCCGACGGCTTCGACTACATCATCTGCGACTCCCCGGCCGGCATCGAGAAGGGCGCCTTCCTGGCGATGTACTTCGCCGACCGCGCGGTGGTGGTGGTGAACCCGGAAGTGTCGTCGGTGCGCGACTCCGACCGCATCATCGGCCTGCTCGATTCGAAGACCCACAAGGCCGAATCCGGCCAGGACGTGCCGGCCTTCCTGCTGCTGACCCGCTACACCCCGCTGCGCGTGGAAAGCGGCGAGATGCTGAGCATCGCCGACGTGGAGGAAGTCCTCGGCCTGAAGGCGATCGGCGTGATTCCGGAATCGGGCGACGTGCTCAACGCCTCCAACAAGGGCGAGCCGGTCATCCTGGATGTCGAATCCGCTGCCGGCCAGGCCTATGAAGACGCCGTCGCGCGCATCCTCGGCGAAGAACGCCCGATGCGCTTCACCAACGTCGAGAAGAAGGGCTTCTTCAGCAAGCTGTTCGGAGGGTAAGCATGGGCCTGTTTGATTTCCTCAAAGCGAAGAAGACCACCGCCGAAACCGCCAAGAACCGCCTGCAGATCATCATCGCGCAGGAACGCAGCCACCGTGGTGGCCCGGACTACCTGCCGCTGCTGCAGCGCGAGCTGCTGGAAGTGATCAAGAAGTACGTGAACATCGACGTCGATGCGGTGAAGGTCGACCTGGTGAAGGATGGCCAGCACGATGTGCTGGACATCTCCGTGGCGCTGCCGGAAGGCCCGGACAAACCCTGATCCCCTGCCCCGCCCGTGCCTGCATGGGCGGGGCTGCCTGACCCGCATGACCGATACGACAACCGCCGTGGACATCACCTGCGTGGGCGACATCGCCTTCGCCGATGCGCAGTGCCTGCTCGCCGCGCATGGCCTGCGGCTGCACCACGTGGCCGCCGGCGAGCCGATTCCCGGCAGCTACTGGGGCGAGCCCGAGGCGGGCATCATCGCCAGCAACGTCTACGTGCGCGATGACACGCCCGTGCACTCGATGCTGCATGAGGCCTGCCACCTGATCGTACTGCCGCCGGAGCGGCGCGCGCAGGTGCATACCGATGCCACCGACTCGGTGGCCGAGGAAGACGCGACCTGCTACCTGCAGATCGTGCTGGCCGGGCAGCTGCCCGGCGTCGGCAGCCAGCGGCTGATGACCGACATGGATGCCTGGGGGTATACGTATCGGCTGGGATCTACGAAAGCGTGGTTCGAGCAGGACGCCGAAGACGCGAAGGCATGGTTGATCGAACGCGGGTTGCCGGTGGCGTGATTCACCGGGAACCGGGGTCAGATCCCTTTTGCGTCGCAAAAGGGATCTGACCCCATCACCCCGTCGCCGTATCAGCCCTGCCCGGCCAGTGCGCGCAGGGTGATGCCGACGATGTAGGCCAGGTAGGTGCCGGTGGCATAGCCCATCGTGCCCAGCAGCACGCCCACCGGCGCCAGGGCCGGATGGAACGCGGCCGCCACCACCGGCGCCGAGGCCGGGCCACCGATGTTCGACTGCGAACCGATGGCGAAATAGAAGAACGGCACCTTCAGCAGCTTGCCCAGGCACCACAGCAGCACGATGTGCACGGCAATCCAGATCAGGCCAAGCAGGAACAGCCACGGGCGATCCAGCAGCGCCAGCAGATCCATCTGCATGCCGATGCAGGCGATCAGGAAGTACAGCAGCAACGAACCCAGCCGCGATGCACCCGCCCCTTCCAGGTTGCGTGCGCGGGTGAAACTCAGGCTCAGGCCCAGCGTGGTCGACAGCACCACCACCCACACGAACGGCGCGTCCAGGCTGAACTGCGACGCCCAGCTGACGTTGGCCTTGAACCAGGCCGCCAGCGGCGCACCGATCGCATGCGACAGGCCGACGCCGCCGAAGGCCACCGCCACGATCAGCATCAGGTCGGTCAGGCTGGGAATGCGTTCGTGCTCGGCCTGGAAGCGCGCGATGCGCTCCTTCAGTTCATCGATGGCCGAGGTATCAGCGCCACTGCGTGCATCGATCTTCGCTGCACGTCCTGCCAGGAAGATCAGCGCGGCCATCCACACGTAACCGACGCCGACATCGACCACCGCGAACTGGCCAAAGGTGGTCGCGTTGACGTCGAACACTTCGCGCATCGCCAGCATGTTGGCACCACCACCGATCCAGCTGCCGGCCAGTGCCGCCATGCCGGCCCAGGTATCGCCGGCCACGGTGTCGGGATGGATCGCGCGCATCACCAGGAACGCCACCACCGCACCGAGCATGATGCTGGCCGAGGCGCCCAGGTACATCAGTACCAGCTTCGGGCCGAGCCGCAGGATGCCCTTGATATCCACTGCCAGGGTCAGCAGGATCAGCGCCGCCGGCAACAGGATGTCGCGCGCGATCGGGTTGTAGAGCTTGGTGTTCTGGCCGTCGATCAGGCCGACGGTGTTGTAGATGCCGGGAATCAGGTAGCACAGCAGCAGCGCTGGCACGAACGTATAGAAGCGCTTCCACAGCCCCTGCTCGCGCGAGGCGGTCCAGAACACGGCGCCAAGAGTGGCGGCGATCAAACCGAAGACGACGATGTCGTTCTGGATCAGGGCAGTCGAAGGCATGCAGGCGCTCTGGTAGAGCCGGCCGCTGGCCGGCTGCTGTTGGCGGCAGATCAGGAAGGTGTGCCGACCAACGGTCGGCACCCACCGGTAAAGCAGATGGTGAAACAGAAGCGCCGCCCCGGAGGGCGGCGCCGCAACCATCAGTTGCCGATGTGCTGCTTCAGCCAGGCATTGACGGTGTCATGCCACAGGATGCTGTTGTTCGGCTTCAGCACCCAGTGGTTTTCATCCGGGAAGTACAGGAACTTCGATTCGATGCCCTGGCGCTGGGCAGCGGTGAACGCGGCCAGGCCCTGCTCGACCGGAATGCGGAAGTCCTGCTGGCCGTGGATGACCAGGATCGGCTTCTTCCAGTCCGCCACGTGGTTGACCGGGTTGAACTTCTCGTAGTTCGCCGCCTTCTGGTACGGCGTACCGCCCTGCTCCCACTCGGTGAACCACAGTTCTTCGGTGGCGTAGCCCATCATGCGCTGGTCGAACACGCCGTCATGGTTGACCAGGCACTTGAACGGGCCGTTCCAGTTGCCGGCAATCCAGTTGACCATGAAGCCGCCGTAGCTGGCGCCCAGCGCACAGGCCTTGTCACCATTGAGGAAGGAATACTTCTTCAGCGCCGCATCCCAGCCCTTCTGCAGGTCTTCCAGCGGGCGGTCGCCCCAGTGCTGGCTGATCGCATCGGTGAACGCCTGGCCGTAGCCGGTGGAGCCGTGGAAGTCGATCATCACCACCGCATAGCCCTGGCCCGCGTAGGTCTGCGGATTCCAGCGGTAGCTCCAGCCATTGCCGAAGCTGCCCTGCGGGCCGCCGTGGATCAGGAACGCGACCGGGTACGACTTGCCTTCCTGGTAGTTGTGCGGCTTGACCACGTAGCCATGCACGGTGTCGTTGTTCCAGCCCTTGAACTCGAACTGTTCGTAGTCGCCGAAGCTGACATCCTTGAGCACCTCACCAGCGGCCGGGGTCAGCGCGCGCAGCTCGCCGATGGCTTCGCCCGCGGCCGGCAGCAAGCCAACCAGCACCTGATCGTTGCTCTTCAGGCTGTTGCGGGTGATCGCCACGCTGTTGCCGGCCACATCCACCGAGGTCACGCTGCCGTCGCCGATCAGCTTGGTGGCCTTGCCGCTGGCCACGTCGATCTGGAACAGCGGGTGTTCGCCGAGGTCATCGGCCGTGGTGTAGATGCTGGCGCCGTCGGCGGACAGGGTGATGCCGCCAGCCGAACGATCCCACTGCGGGGCGATCTCGCGGGTCTTGCCACTGGCCAGGTCCATCGCCATCAGGCCGAAGCGGTCAGCCTCGAAGCCCGGGCGCTTCATCGCGCGGTAGAACAGGGTCTTGCCGTCGGCACTGAACACCGGGCCGGCATCCCAGGCCGGGTTGGAGGCGGTCAGGTTGACCGGCGCCTGCTTGCCCGCCGCGTCGAAGCGGTACAGGTCGAAGTTGGTCGACCACGGCTCCTGCTTGCCGGCCACGCGGATGCTGGCGACCACGCTGGCGCCATCCGGCGACCACGCGAAATCATCATTGCCGCCGAACGGCTTGGACGGGGCATCACCGTCGATGGTGGCGCTCAGCGCGGAAGCGCCCTTGACCGGACCGGCCTTGGCTGCCGGCAGCGGCGCGACGAACAGGGTGTTGCGGCGGCCGTCGTTCCAGGTATCCCAGTGGCGCACGAACAGCGAATCGAAGACCTTTCCACTGGCCTTGGCGCCGGCGACGTCCTTGAGCTTCTTCTCGGTGCAGGCCAGGTCCGAGGCACAGGCCTGGAACACGCCGGCGCTGAACAGCACGCGGTCGTCCTGCGGCGACACGTGGTAGCTGTCCACGTCGACCGGGAAGTCGGTCAGCTGGCGCGGGGCGCCGCCGCTGACCGGCTGCGCGTACAGCTGCTGGCTGCCGTTCCTGGCGCTGAGGAAATACACGGTCTGGCCATCGGCCGACAGCGAAGCGGAATTGACGTTCCAGCCGGCCGGGGTGATCTGCTTCGGCGGTGCTGCGTCGCGGGTACGCAGGTTGCGCGCGTACAGCGCGGTGGAGGCCTTCAGGTTGGCATCCACGCTGCGCTTGGCGAACACCACGGTGCCGCCGTCAGCGGTCAGTACCGGCGCTGAGACGCGGTCCATGGCCACCATGTCGCGGACTTCCAGGCCACGGGCAGCGGCGACGCTGGGCAGGGCGGCCAGCAGGCTCAGTGGCAGCAGGGCATGACGCAGTTTCATCGGGGTCTCCGCAGGACGGCAAAAAACCGATGGTAGGCCCGTGCGGCCGGGGCTGCCAAGGCCATCGGTCATGGCTGCCGGTGGGGCGCGGCCCCGCCGCCAGAAAAAGCAAACCGCGCCGTGGCGCGGTTTGTGGGGACACCGGGGTCGGATCCGATTCCGACGGAATCGGCTCTGACCCCAGACGCTGTCAACCCGGGGTCAGAGCCCTTCCCTGCGGGAAGGGATCCGACCCCAACCCTTACGCCATGGCGCGCTTGCCGGTGCGGTAGATCAGCCAGCCGACCAGGAACAGCACGGCCAGGCCGATCCACTGTGCGCCCGGCAGGTGGAACGGCACGGCCAGCACGTCGGCGCGACTGCTCACCACGATCGGAATCGCGATGGCGATGCCCATCAGTGCCTCACCGGTGATCAGGCCGGCGGCGAACAGCACGCCCGGCTTGTGCACGCGGTCGCGACCTTCTTCGTCATCGGCACGCACCTTGTGGAAGCGCTCGACGAGGTAGGCGATCAGGCCGCCGAGGAAGATCGGCACCATCAGTTCCAGCGGCAGGTAGATGCCGATGGCGGCGGCCAGCACAGGCACGCGGAAGCGGGCGTTGCGCGACTTCAGCCAGCTGTCGAACGCGATGATGGCGGCACCGACCACGGCACCGATGCCGATGAAGGTCCACGGCAGTTCACCACCGAACAGGCCCTTGGCCACCGAGGCCATCAGGTTGGCCTGCGGCGCGGCCAGCGCGTTCGGGTGCAGCTCCGACTTCACGCCGATGCCGTAGGCGGTGGCCAGCAGGTTCAGCACCGGGGCCATGATCAGCGCGCACGAGAACGCACCGATGCCCAGCATCAGCTGCTGCTTCCACGGGGTGGCACCGACGATGTAACCGGCCTTGAGGTCCTGCAGGTTGTCACCGCCGACCGCTGCAGCACAGCACACCACCGCGCCGATCATGATCGCGGCCACCGCGCCCAGCGGCGCGCCGAAGGCGCCGACCGGCTGCAGGCCATCCTTGCCCAGCAGCACCACCAGCACGGCCGAAGCGAACAGGATGGTGGAGATGGTGATGCCCGAAACCGGGTTGTTGGACGAGCCGATCAGGCCGGCCAGGTAGGCCGAGACCGAAACGAACAGGAAGCCGGCGACGATCATGATGAGGGTCATCGGGATGGACACGTGCCACTGGCCGACGATGGCCTGGTACAGGGCCAGCAGCGGCAGCACGAACACCACCAGGGCGACCAGCATCCACTTCATCGGCAGGTCGCGCTCGGTGTGCGCCAGCACCGGGCCACCGCTCTTGCGGGCGGCGGCAAAGCCGCTCTTGACACCGTTGAGCAGCGACTTGCGCAGCGAGATCAGGGTCCAGATGCCACCGATCAGCATCGCACCGACGCCCAGGTAGCGCATCTTCGCGCCCCAGATGGCGAACGCTGCCTCGGTGGACGAGGCAGCGGCAACCGACGCGGCCAGTGCCGGATCGGTGTTCATGAAGAACGCCTGGTAGATCGGAATGGCGATGTGCCAGGTCAGGATCGAGCCGGACACCACCACGATGCCGACGTTGAGGCCGACGATGTAGCCCACGCCCAGCAGTGCCGGCGACAGGTTGGTGCCGATGAAGGCGGTGACCTTGGAACTGCCGACGTAGGCCGAGGTGGCCCAGGCATCGGGAATCAGGCGCATGCCGCTTTCCGCGGCCAGCTTGACGAAGGCACCGATCACCGCCGACAGGCCGAGGATCTTCAGGCCCGGGCCCGGATTTTCACCGGCCTTGAGCACTTCGGCCGCAGCCTTGCCTTCCGGGAACGGCAGCGGGTCTTCGACAATCATCGAACGGCGCAGCGGCACCGAGAACAGCACGCCCAACAGGCCACCGAGGCCGGCGATGCCCAGCACCCACCAGTACTTGAAGTCCGGCCAGTAGCCCATGATCACCAGCGCCGGGATGGTGAAGATCACACCGGCGGCGATCGATGAACCGGCCGAGGCGCCGGTCTGCACGATGTTGTTCTCGAGGATGGAGCCACCGCCCAGCAGGCGCAGCACGCCCATTGAAATCACCGCGGCGGGAATGGCGGTGGCGATGGTCAGGCCTGCGAACAGACCGAGGTAGGCGTTTGCGGCCGACAGCACCACCGCCAGCACGATGGCCAGGGCCACTGCGCGGAAGGTGAGCTGCTTGGGCGCAGCGTCGTGGTTCATGGGAGCCCCTGCTGGCAAAAAATCCCCTGCACGCTAGCGTTCAGGAGGCGGCAAGTCCAGTGCGGTTCGGGAGGGTTGCGGCCAGGTCGGCAGTGAGATAGTCGTTTCTGGCCAAACTCGGCCAACGCATCAAGCGCGTGAGGCACATCCCGGAGGGCTGCCGGGCCTCGCGGTCTCTTTGTCCTGCAGGGGCCAGGCCAACCAGTACTGCAGCATTCCAGCCATCATCGTTTGAAGTGCCTCAACGCCCCGTGCATCGTGTTCATGATCTGAACCGATGACGCTGAGCCGCCCGATGAACAACCCACTGCGGATCCGCCCGATCAAATCACCGGTCGTAGCTGTCGTGACCCTGACCTGCCTGATGCCGCTTTGCGATTACGCATCTGCCTGGAGCCGCATTGGCGCAGTCGAGATCACCGACCACGCCGGCAAACCTTGTTTCGGACTACCCAAGAAGGAGCGCAAGCGTATCGGTAAAACTCCAGAGGTGTTTGGTGTGGAGGTGCATGACGCAATTACTCCACCGCTGCGGCGGCAATGGTCTTTCTACTTTGCCCATCCCGCATCAATCCCACTTCCCCCCGGAGCCTGCGTGGTCTACGGAGAAGTGCCAGCCAACGCCATTACAAGGCAGACGGCGATGCCGCTGCAGCCCGGACGCCTGTACGACGTATCGCTGTCGGCCACCAGGACCGGCGCCACGCAACACCACAGCGCCCGATTCTGCTTGAAGGCCAACCCCGACGGGAGCCTGCGAGCGATCCAGGTCCACTACGACGAGGCGCTGGGCTGGAGCCCCTCGGTTTGCCTGCCCTGAGCCGACGCGCGCGCTCGTCGGAACAGCTCAGCACGCGCTGGAAAGACGCAATTGTTATGTTATATCCTGCCACGCCGACCGAACTTCGTACGTGGCCCCTTCCCCCACTACCCGCCTGGCCTCCATCGACCAGCTGCGCGGCACCGTGATGCTGTTGATGCTGCTGGACCACGTGCGCGAGACCTTCTTCCTGCAGCACCAGGTGAGCGACCCGATGGACGCAGCGACGGTCTCCCCTGCGCTGTTCGCCTGCCGTCTGTTGGCCCACCTGTGCGCCCCCGTGTTCGTGCTGCTGACCGGGCTGTCGGCCTGGCTGTACGGCCAGCGCCAGGCGGATCCGCGCGGGGCCACAGCTGCGTTCCTGCTCAAGCGCGGGCTGTTCCTGGTGGTGCTGGAACTGACCCTGGTGAATTTCGCCTGGACCTTCCAGCTGCCGCCGGAAACGCTGTACCTGCAGGTGATCTGGGCCATCGGGCTGAGCATGATCGCGCTGGCCGGGCTGCTATGGCTGCCACGCCCGGCCCTGCTGATGCTGGCAATCGCGGTGGTGGCCGGGCACAACCTGTTCGACGGCCTTCGGGTGCAAGGAAACGGCCTGCTGGCGGTGCTGTGGAAAGTGCTGCACCAGCGCGACTGGATCGAGGCCGGCGCGCTGCGCCTGCGCACCTCCTATCCGGTACTGCCGTGGATCGGGGTGATTGCGCTGGGTTATCTGATGGGGCCCTGGTTCGGCCGCGCGCGCGCGCCGGAGCAGCGCCAGCGCTGGCTGCTGTGGGCAGGCGTCGGCGCGCTGGCCCTGTTCGCGCTGCTGCGGTTCGCCAACCAGTATGGGGATGCTCCCTGGTCGTACCAGACCACTACGCTGCGCACGTGGTTGAGCATCTTCAACGTCACCAAGTACCCGCCGTCATTGCAGTTCCTGTTGCTGACCCTGGGCGTGGGGCTGTTGCTGCTGCGCTTGTACGAATGGCCGCCCCTCGCGCGTGCGCTGCGCCCGCTGTCCGATATCGGCGCCGCGCCGATGTTCTTCTACCTGCTGCACCTGTACGTACTGAAGGGGCTGTACCTGGCCGCGTTGGCGGCCTGGGGACCGACCCATGGCGAACTGTATGCCCTGGATTCGGTCAGCGGCCTGCTGCTGGTGGCCTGTGCGCTGGCGGTGGTGCTGTACCCCCCGACGCGGACCTTCGCGCGGTTCAAAGCGCGAAGGCGCGATCTGCCTTGGTTGCGATACCTGTGAGCGGTGGCCGCCGGGGGAGCGCCATCCCTGCATGGCGTGGATCCACCGGCGGCTGCCTGCCCAGGCCCAGAGGCCTATAATCGCGCCCTTTCCGCTGTCCCCGCCGTCGATGACCGTTGCCGCCTCTGCTTCCGACGACTTCCTGGGCCACCCCAAGGGCGTCTACGTCTGCTTCTTCACTGAAATGTGGGAGCGCTTCTCCTTCTACGGCATGAAGGCGCTGTTGCTGCTGTACCTGACCAAATACCACCTGTTCGGCGACAAGGCCGGCCTGGACCTGCTCGGTGCCTACGGTGGCCTGGTGTACTGCATCCCGGTGTTCGGCGGCATGCTGGCCGACCGCTGGCTGGGCATGCGCCGGGCAGTGCTGTTCGGCGGCATCCTGCTGGTACTCGGCCACCTCGGCATGGCCTTCGAGGGCCACGCCGCGTACCGGGTGAACGGCGAAGTGGTGCGCGACACCTCGGCGCTGGCGGTGACCTACCTGTCGCTGGCGCTGATCATCATGGGCGTCGGCTTCCTGAAGCCGAACATCTCCACCATTGTCGGCAAGCTGTACGCCAAGGACGACCCGCGTCGCGACTCGGGCTTTTCGCTGTTCTACGCCGGCATCAACCTCGGCGCGCTGTTCTCGTCCCTGGTGTGTGGCTTCCTCGGTGAGGCCTACGGCTGGAAGTACGGTTTCGGTGCGGCCGGCATCGGCATGCTGGCCGGCCTGGCGATGTTCCTGTGGGGCCAGAAGTACCTGCAGGGCCATGCCGAACCGCCGCAACCGGCGGCGCTGAAGCAGAAGGTGCTGGGCCTGCCACGCGAATGGCTCATCTATCTGTGCGCGGTGCTCGGCGTGCTGCCGGTGGCATGGCTGATGTGGGCCGCCGGCAACGGCGCGTTCGCGCTGGGCGGTGAAATCAGCCTGGCGCTGATGCTGATGCTGGTGGTGCTGGGCGGCGTGCTGGTCTGGTTCGCCTGGTTCACCGGCACGAAATGCACGCCGGTGCAGCGCCAGCAGATGATCGCGCTGATGGTGCTGATCTTCATGGCGCTGGTGTTCTTCACGATGTACGAGCAGTCCTACGGCTCGTGGGTGACCTTCACCGACCGCCTGCTGACCAAGGACATCGTGCCCTCGCTGGTGATCACCGGCGGCACGCCGCTGCCGTGGTCGATCCTCTCGCTGCTGCTGGCACCGCTCGGCTTCGTGGTCAGCGCGCGCCTGTCGGAACGGCGCCCGGGCTCGGCCGCGCCGCGCACGTTCTTCGCCGCCATCGTCGTACTGATGCTGGTGCTGCTGGTGCGCGACTGCCTGGTGATTCCGCAGACCGCCGGCTCGCTGACCTACCTCGGCGGCCTGTTCCTGGTGCTGCTCGCTCCGGCCTTCGCCGCGCTGTGGACGTGGATGGACCGCCGCGGCTGGGAACCGGGCAAGCCGGTGAAGTCGGCCTGGGGCCTGGTGATCGGCGCGCTGTCGTTCGTGCCGCTGGCGCTGGCCGCACAGCAGGTGGGCGCCACCGGCGAGATGGCCAGCGTGTGGTGGCTGGTGCTGGCCTACTTCCTGCTGGCCAGCGGCGAGATGTGCCTCTCGCCGGTCGGCCTGTCGGCGGTGACCCAGCTGGCCGTGCCGCGGGTGATGAGCCTGATGATGGGCACTTGGTTCCTGGCCACCGCATTCTCGGAAACGCTGGCCGCGCTGTTCGGCAAGCTGGCCGCGATCGAGGTGCCGGAAGGCGAATCGCTGGACATGGTGGCTGCCGCCGGTGCCTACGCGCACCTGTTCTGGCTGCTGATGTGGATCGGCCTGGGTTGCGCGTTGGTGGCCTTCATCGCCGCGCCGCTGCTGAAGAAGATGATGCACGGGGTGAAGTAAGTCCCGCGTGCGGAAGACCAGGGCGGCGGAAAATTCATCCGCCGCCCTGTCAGCTCAGGGCGCCTTGTCCTTGCCGGCCACGGGCGCGGTCGTCGCGGTCTTGCCCCCCAGGCTGCGCGCCAGGAACGCCAGCAGCTTGTCGTAGTACTCGCTGCGATGCGCCTCGGTGTAGAAGCCGTGGCCTTCGGTCTTGTAGTACAGGCTTTCCACCGGTGTGCCGGCGCGCTTGAGCGCCGCTTCCATGCGCTCGGTATGCTGGATCGGCGCACGCTTGTCTTCGCCACCGGCGGCGAGGAACACCGGTACCTTGATCCGTTCGGCCAGGTTCACCGGCGACACCGCGCCCAGCTTGGCCGGATCACCCAGCCATTCGCGCAGGTAGGTCACGCCTGAGCCGCGGTCCTGGATATCGCCACGGGTGTACATCATCGGCAGGTCGTAGACCCCCACATAGCCGGCCGCGCACTGATACAGCCCGGGTTCGCGGGCGGCCCCCATCATCGCCGAGTAGGCCCCGTAGCTGGCGCCATAGATGCAGATGCGACGAGCATCGGCGATGCCTTCGCTGATTGCCCAGCGGGTGGCATCGGTGACATCGTCCTGCATCGCCGCGCCCCACTGCTGCGCACCGGCCTGGGTGTGGGCCCGGCCGTAATTGCCCGACCCACGGAAGTTGACCTGCAGCACGGCATACCCGGCGGCGGCCAGCATCTGGGTTTCGCGGTCGTACTGGCCGGAATCGAAGATGTCGAACGGACCGCCATGCGGCATCACCACCATCGGCAGGTTGCGGCCGTTGCTGCCGGCCGGCAGGGTCAGGAAGCCATGCAACGGCAGCCCGTCCCGCGCCTTCAGTGCAATCGGCTTCACGCTGGCACTGCGGTCCACGTCAATCCAGTCGCTGCGGCTGATCAGGTGGTCAGCCTTGCGCGCCACCGTGTCGTAGACGTAGAAATCGCCCGGGTTCGAGCCCGACCAGGTTTCCACCAGCACGACACGGCCATCGCGGGTGCTGGAGGTGATGTAGACCGGCCCTCCGAAGGCGGCTTCCAGGCTGCGGTACAGGCGCGCCTCCGGCGACTTCTCGTCGAAGAACCGGGTACGCGGCGTATCGCCCAGATAGAGCGCGCCCACCGGCACGTGGGTGCCGGGCCGATGGATGATGCGATACGGATTGACCACCTCGTCGCGCAGCAGCGTGGCACGCTCGCCGGTCTGCGGGTTCCAGCTGACGATCGCGTCCGGGCCCTGGGTCTGCTCGACGTTGAGGTAGGCCAGGCTGTCATCGGCCGAGAAGCCGAGGGCGGTTTCGATGCGCTTGCTGACGGCCTCGTCGTTGATCAGCTTCCAGCTGTCGCCACTGCGTTCGCGGAAGTACAGCTTGTTGATGTTGTCGCTGCCCGAGCCATGCACGAAGCGCACTTCGCCGGCGCCGTCGGTGGTGAACTCGCCGCGCCGTACCGGCGAGGACGCCACCCGCGAGCGACGCCCCGTAGTCACATCCATGCGATCTACGCGGGTGTACGGATCCTCGGCCAGCGGCCATACGGTCACCAGCACGTTGCGCTCGTCGCCCGGCAGGTCGTCGGCCAGGAAGGCGGCCACTGCTTCGACCTTCTTCGGCTGGATGCGGGTCCCCGGGCCCTTGCTTTCGACGCGATAGCCGACCAGCAGTTCGCCGCGGTTGCCGTTGGCGTCGATGGCATAGAGTTCGCCGGTGGGATTGGGTTGGTCGAGCGAGCCCCACTTCTGGGCCAGGCCGATCAACAGGCGCTCGTTGCTGACCCAATCGAATTCCTGCGCGTGGTTGCGGCTGGGCGGCCAGAAACTGCCGACCACCTCCTTGTCCTTCAGGCGCAGGATCGCGATCGCGGTGCTGTCTTCCCTCGGCACCGTTGCCGCTACGTACTCGCCCCCCGGCGAGATCTTGATGTCGGTGAAGGTCTCCCGCCGCAGGTACTGCGTCAGCTCCACCGCCCCCGCGCTGCCTGCGGCAACGCCCCCGATGACGGCCAGTGCGGCCGCCAGAATCGTCCTGTGCATCCTTCCCCTGCTCCTGTGGACACCTTGTCCTGGTCTCCGATTCTAGGCAGGGCAATGGGTTTCCCGCCAGAGCCGGAAAAGACGACGGCACCGTTGCCGGTGCCGTCGTTGCCACTACCTTGGAGAGAGAGTCAGGACGTGGGTTCGGGGGGCGTGCGCCGGGTCAGTGGACCCCGCGCACCGCCAACATGAGGGCCAGGATGCTGAGGATCACGGCGATGGTGCCGTCGAGCACGCGCCAGGTGCTGGGCTTGGTGAACAGCGGCGCCAGCAGGCGTGCGCCAAGGCCCTGCGCGGTCAGCCACAGGCAGCTGGCCGTGACCACGCCCGCAGCGAAGGCCATGCGGGCATTGCCGAAGTTCTCGGCGATGGAGCCGATCACCATCATGTCCAGCCAGAAGTGCGGGTTGATCAGCGAGAAGCCGACCGCGGCCATCAGCACCGCGCGGCGGCTGCCGTCGTCGCTGTCGGCCTCGCCCATGCCACCGCCGCCGGCGATCGCACGGCGTGCCGACTTCATCGCATACCAGGCCAGGAACGCGACACCGGTCCACAGCACGGCGGTGGTCAGCCACGGCAGCGCTGAAGTGAGCGTGCGCAGGCCGGCCACGCTGGCAAAGATGAAGATGGCATCGATGGCCGCGCAGGTAGCGACCACCGGCACGATGTGCTTGCGCAGGATGCCCTGGCGCAGAATGAAGGCGCTCTGGGCCCCGACCACGGCGAACAGGCCGATGCCGGTGGCTGCACCAGAGAACCAGGCACCGAGGCCGGTGCTGGCGGAGATGACCGAGAACATGGGATTCACTGCCTTGTATTGCTTGGGGGACGGTGCCTCGCGAAGGCGGACAGCACCGGAACGGGCGCCATTGTCGCGCCGCAACATGGAAAAGACGAGCTAAACTTCCTAAACCAACATTAGCGGAGCTTAATTCGATGCGCATCGATCACGCCCAGCTGCGCGCCCTGGCCGCGGTGATCCGCGAAGGCAGCTTCGACCGCGCCGCGCAATCGCTGAATGTCACGCCCTCGGCCATCTCGCAGCGGGTCAAGGCACTGGAGGACCGGATCGGCCGCCTGCTGGTCAAGCGTGGCACCCCGGCCACCGCGACCGCCGAGGGCCAGCTGCTGGTGCAGCTGGCCGAGCAGACCGCCCTGCTGGAACACGATGCGCTGCACCGCATGGGCCTGGCGGATGAGGACCTGCCCCAGGCCAGCATCCCGGTGGCAGTGAACCACGACAGCCTGGAAACCTGGTTTCCGCAGGCCGCGGCGCAGTTCGCGCAGGGTACCGGGACCACCCTGGACCTGCGCGTGGAGGACCAGGACCACACCGTCGAACTGCTGCGCCAGGGCACGGTGCTGGGTGCGGTGACCACGCTGGACGAGCCGGTGCAGGGCTGCCAGATCCATGCGCTGGGCAGCATCCGCTATGCAGCGACCTGTACTCCTGAATTCCGCGAACGCCACTTCGCCAAGGGAGTGACCGCGCAGGCACTGGCGCAGGCACCGGTACTGGTATTCAACCGCAAGGACGACATGCAGTCGCGCTTCGCCCGGCGCATGGCCGGCGATGACCTGCCCAGCACCGCACCGACCTGGTGGATCCCCTCCACCCGCGCCTTTGTGCAGGCCAACCTGGGCGGCATGGGCTGGACGATGAATCCGCTGCCGCTGGTCAAGCGGCACCTGGACGCCGGCCGCCTGGTCTACGTACGCCAGCGCGCGTGGGAAGACGTGCCGCTGTACTGGCAGCACTGGAAGGGCGACGTGCAGACCATGGCCCTGCTGACCCGCGCCGTGCTGGATGCATCCTCGGCATTGATCCGGCGCAAGCGCTGACGCACAGCGCAAAAAGGGGACGGAGGGAATTAAGTCGCTTAAGGCCAATACGACATTCAAGGCAAATACGACTTAATCCCCTCCGTCCCCTTTTTCGGGGCTCCATCGGATCTCCATCAAGCCTACACACCGGGTCCATGCGCGATGCGGATACTGGCGGGCCGACCATTACAAGGATGTCCGGCATGCCCGTGTACCTGCGCGACGCCCGCCCCGAGGATGCCGCTGCCTGCATCGACCTGCGTGGGCGCACCCGCGAGAACGCCTTCAGCGCCGAGCAGCTGGCCCAGCTGGGCATCACTGTGGACAGCTGGGCCGCCGGCATCGCCCAGGGCGATTCGATCGGCCGCGTCGCCTGGGAGGGCGAGCGCATGGCCGGCTACTGCTTCGCCGACCGCGACAGCGGCGAGGTGCTGGTGCTGGCCCTGCTGCCGGACTACGAGGGCCGCGGCATCGGCCGCCAGCTGCTGCAGGAAGTGGTCAGCCTGACCCGCGATGCCGGCCACCGGCGGCTGTTCCTGACCTGCTCGGCCGACCCGCGTTCGCGCTCGCACGGCTTCTACCGCCGGCTGGGCTGGCGCCCGACCGGCGGGGTCGATGAGGCTGGCGACGAGATCCTTGAGCTGGTCTGATCCCACCGTCGCCGGGCATCGCCTGCCGCCCATGTGGCAGCACCGCGAAACATCGGATGCTGCGTTGCATCAAAAAAGGACCGGATCCGGTTAGAATCACCGGTGGATGATGCAAGGCGTTGTTTCTTCACGCCCTTTCCCTGCCCCACGCGCATCCTGACCCCTTCCCCTCCGCCAACGATCCCGCCCCCATGAAGAAATTTGGCAAGGCTCTTCTCGCCCTGCTCGTGCTGCTGTTGCTGGCCGCCGCGCTGTTCCTGTACTGGCCGCTGACCCAGCGCTCGGTGCCTGCCGCCAGCAACGACAAGCCCGTCGATGTTGTGCTGGTCGGCGCCGGCATCATGAGCATCACCCTGGCCACCTACCTGCAGGAGCTGCAGCCGGACTGGAACATCCAGGTCTACGAACGCCTCGACGGCGTCGCCGGTGAAAGCTCCGATGGCTGGAACAACGCCGGCACCGGCCACTCGGCGTTCGCCGAACTGAACTACACCCCGGAACTGCCCGACGGCAGCATCGAGACCAAGCGCGCGGTCGGCATCGCCGAATCGTTCGAGGTCTCGCGCCAGTTCTGGTCGCACCAGGTGAAGGAGGGCCGGCTGAGCCAGCCCAGCGACTTCATCAACCCGACCCCGCACATGAGCTTCGTCTGGGGCGATGACAACATCGCCTACCTGCACAAGCGCCAGCAGGCCCTGGTCAAGAATCCGCTGTTCTACGGCATGCAGTACTCCGAGGATCCGGCCCAGATCAAGCAGTGGGCCCCGCTGCTGATGGAAGGCCGTGACCCGAAGCAGAAGGTTGCCGCAACCTGGATGCCGCTGGGCACCGACGTCAACTTCGGCGTGATCACCCGCCAGCTGACCGCCGGCCTGCAGCGCAGCCCGAACTTCAACCTGCACCTGAACCATGAAGTGAGCGCGCTGCGGCAGAACGCCGACAAGAGCTGGAACGTGACGGTGAAGGACCTCAAGGCCGGCACCGAATCCACCACCCACGCCCGCTTCGTGTTCATCGGTGCCGGTGGCGCCGCACTGAAGCTGCTGCAGATGTCGGGCATTCCGGAATCGAAGGACTACGCCGGCTTCCCGGTCGGCGGCCAGTTCCTCGCCTTCCAGGGCCAGGACGTGACCTCGCGCCATGGGGTGAAGGCTTACGGCATGGCCGAGACCGGCTCGCCGCCGATGTCGGTGCCGCACCTGGATGCGCGCAAGCTGGACGGCAAGCCGGTGGTCCTGTTCGGGCCGTTCGCGCTGTACAGCACCAAGTTCCTCAAGCACGGCTCGTGGTGGGACCTGTATTCCTCGGTCACCCACAACAACGTTGGCCCGATGCTGGAAGTGGGCAAGGACAACCTGGACCTGGTGCAGTACCTGATGGGACAGGCGCGCCTGAACGATGCCGACCGCCAGGCCGAACTGGTCAAGTACTTCCCCAATGCCAAGCCGGGTGACTGGAAGCTGGTCACCGCCGGCCAGCGCGTGCAGATCATCAAGCGCGATCCGCTGAAGGGCCCGGTGCTGCAGTTCGGTACCGAGATCGTGACCGACAAGGACCACACCCTCGCCGCCCTGCTCGGCGCGTCGCCGGGCGCGTCGACCTCGCCGCCGATCATGCTTGACCTGATGGCCAAGGCCTTCCCGGAGCAGATGAAGGCCGGCTGGGAAACCCGCCTGCGCGAGATCGTGCCGTCGTACGGGCGCAAGCTCAACGACAGCGCCGCGCTGGTCAACGAGATCCGCACGCTGACCAGCCAGACCCTGCAGCTGCCCTACCTGGAGGTGCCGGTGGACGCGAACGCGGCATCGCCCGCTCCGGCGGCGGTTCCGGCGCCGGCCAAGGAAAAGCGCAACGCCAACGAGGAACTGCAGGCGCTGTAAGCCCGCAGGTTCCTTTCGATGCAGACGGACGGCCACCTTCGGGTGGCCGTTTGCGTTTGTGCAGGCTACGCCCGTAGAGCCGAGCCCATGCCCGGCTCCGGCAAAAAGCAGCCGAGCATCGCTCGGCTCTACAGAAAGCGATGCCCCGTGCCGGGAATCCTGCGCACAATGACGCGAATTGTAATGTTGTTAAGAATTATTTACATTTGCGTCCTGCGCAGTGACCGCGCCTCGCCCCAGACGGACCTGACCGTGCCCGAAGCCGCCGCCCCGGGTGCTGGACGACTGTTGCCGCCCCTCCCCGCCTCCACGCTTCGAGCCCACCATGTGCCTGACCTTCGATAACCGCCTGCCCCGCCGCGCGCTGCTGCCGGCTGCCCTGCTTTCGTCTTTGACCCTGCTGGCCGCGCCCAGCGCGTTCGCCGCCACTGATGGCGCTGCCGACGCCAAGACCCTGGACCGGGTGAGCGTGCGTGCCGAGCAGTCGGCGCCGCCGGCCAGTACCACGCGCCTGCCGATCACCCTGCAGGAAACCCCGCAGTCGGCCACCGCGATCAGCCTGCAGCGCCTGCAGGACGAATCGCTGTTCAGCATCAACGATGTGATGCGCAACGTGACCGGCGTCAGCGTGTCCTTCTATGACACGCAACGCCCGCTGTACTACGCGCGCGGCTTCGCCATCACCGACTTCCAGGTCGACGGCATTCCCACCTACAGCGGCTCGACCAACCAGGAGTACGACACCGCCTTCTACGACCGCATCGAAGTGATCCGCGGTGCCAACGGCCTGCTCAGCGGCGCCGGCGTGCCGTCGGCCACGGTCAACCTGCTGCGCAAGCGCCCCGGCAAGGAATTCGACGCGTCGTTCGCGGTCAGCGCCGGTAGCTGGGACTACCGCCGCATGGAAGCCGACGTAACCGCGCCGCTGACCGCCGACGGCCGCTTCCGCAGCCGCGTGGTCGCCGCCTACACCGATCGTGGCCTGTATTACGACCGCTACAAGGAAAACAAGATGGCCGGCATGGCGGTGCTGGAAGGCGATGTCACCGACAGCACCACGGTTACCGTCGGCTACCAGACCCAGGACAACAACCCGACCGGTTCGACCTGGGGCACCGTGGCGTTCTTCGACAACCAGGGCAACTTCGCCCATCTGGCGCGCTCGACCAACCTGTCGCCGAAGTGGAGCTACTGGAAGCGCGAAAGCAATACCGCCTTCGCCAACCTGGAACAGCGTTTCGGCGACCACTGGCTGCTGAAGATCAACACCGCCTACACCCGCGGCAACGTGCAGAACGTGCGCCTGTACGGCACCGGCAACCCGGACCCGGTGACCGGCGCGGGCATCTACCTGCGCGCGGCCGCCGGTGATTCGAAGGACACCCGCCGCAATGTCGATGCCTACCTGACCGGCAGCTTCCCGCTGTTCGGCCGCGACCACGACCTCACCGTCGGCGCGCAGTGGTCGGACCTGGAAGGCACCACCAATACCGTGGCGCTGAACTTCCCGGGCGACTGGGCGACCTGCGGGCGTGAGCGCTGCTACTACATCCCCAACGTGTTCAACTGGAACGGCGACATCTCCGAAGTGACCTACACCCGCACCGGCGCACGCCGCGTGGCCAAGACCACGCAGAGCGGCGTCTACCTGGCCACCCGCCTGCGCCTGGCCGAGCCGCTGTCGCTGATTGCCGGTGCGCGCCTGAGCCGCTGGGAAACGCTCAGCCGCTCGTACAACGCTGCCGGCGCCTATACCGGCACCAGCGGTGCATACAAGGTGAGCGATGAGGTCACTCCGTACGTGGGCCTGGTCTACGAGATCACCCCGAACGTGTCGGCCTATGCCAGCTACACCGAGATCTTCAATCCGCAAAACTACAAGGACCGCAACGAGAACCTGCTGGCACCGGTGCAGGGCTCGAACCTGGAAGCGGGCATCAAGACGCAGTGGTTCGATGGCCGCCTGACCGCCAATGCGGCGGTGTTCGAGGCCAAGCAGGACAACTACGCGGTGCGTGACATGAGCGTGCCGGAAGGTACGCTGAGCGACGGCAGCTCGGCCTATATCGGCATCAACGGCACCAAGGCGCGCGGTTGGGAGATGGACGTCAACGGCGAGATCCTGCCGGGCTGGACGGTCAATGCCGGCTACACCCGCGTCAAGGTGACCCGCGCCGCCACCGACCTGCTGTACGCCAATCCGCCCAAGGACCTGCTGCAGCTCAACACCCAGCTGCAGCTGCGCGGCGCGCTGGAGCGACTGAGCATCGGCGGTGGCCTGCAGTGGCAGAGCCGGGTGCAGGGCTACAACATCGCCTACCCGCTCGGCGGCACGGTGACGGTGAACCAGCCGGCGTATTCGCTGGTGCAGTTCAACGCCAACTACCGCATCAGCGACAACTGGACCGCGACGCTGAGCGTGCGCAACGCGCTGGACAAGACCTACTGGGCCAACCTGGACTACAACAACTTCGGCGAGCCGCGCTTCGTGTCGGCCAGCCTGCGCTGGAAGTTCTGAGGCAGGCGGGGTTGCCGGGCTATGCCCGGCACCTTGTAGCGTCGAGCCATGCTCGACTGCTTTTCGATCAGGCGTCGCGGCTTTGGAAGGAAGGGCAGTCGAGCATGGCTCGACGCTACAGGGACCTCAATCGCCGCAGCTGCCGCCGTCCCCCCCACCACCATCACTGCTGCAGTCGGAACTGCTGTAACTGTGATGGCTGTGGTTGTCACTGGAATAGCCAACGGAGGTGTCGTGGCTTCCGCCGCCATCCCCCCGGCTGGCCGAGCCATTGGCCGTGGCCACTGCCAGGCACAGGATGGCGCCGACCAGCGGCAGCAGCCAGACCAGCAGCAGCTGCACCGCGCGACCGCCCGCCGACACCTCTTCGCGCCCCAGCACCACGAAGGTGGCGACGAGGTTCAAGCCCAATACCAGGGCGACCAGGACCAGGGTTACCACCAGCATGGCGCAGCTCCTTGAGCAGGGGGGCATACCTACCGCGACTGATCCATTGGTTGCAGCGCGGCTTTTTCATCGAATCTCCGTTCGAATAAATATTCTGCAGGGCTATCGATAAATGTTGACCAGGCATTTTAGTCAGACCTGCAGGAATTCTACTAACCATCTTGCACGAGCCGGACACCCTCCGGCTCGCTTAGCAATTCAAGATGTCTGATATAGCAGCTGGCCGCTTCTGACCTACTCCTTCTACAGCTTTCTATCTCCAGCTACTTCGGCCCATCACGCAGACTTCTGACAATCCTATTCCAGTAGCGCACAGCCTCAAAATGCTGCTCTCTCGTCAACCAGACTTTGTTCTCAGGGCTGACCGGATCACCACCAACGATAACGGGTCTAAGCTCGAACAGCTCCATGCCTTTAGGGCGTTCGTGCTTATCCAGGCCAATCATTCTCGCTCTGCCAATTGCGCAAATAAATCTGGAAGGTCGGCCGCTACCAAGATGGCGTATTGACGATCCATGCCTATAAAAGGAATCATTACTACCGGCATAGCGACATCCCACATGTCGAATCCATACGCTTCTCCTCCCCCGCTGGAGCCGAACAAGAATACACCGGGCGCATCCGTCTCGACTTCATATTCACGATTGAAATCAACCAGCTCTTCCGCCCTCCAAAAAATGATGTAGTTATCACCAATGAATCCTTCGCCGCCGTCGTGAGTCTTAAGGAATTCAAGGTAGCTCTTAGGGAGTGCCGTTCTCAAGTCTTCTGGCAGGCTATCAATGGCCGAAAGTTGAGCTGGACCATTGAGCTGTCCTTCTGTTAGTTGATATTTCATCACTATTTTCCTGAAACTCTCTGCAATTGTTTCCACCAAGGAGTCACCTCCTGCCAATGAGCCAGGTGCGCTCTTCAAATACGGAACTGCTGCCGTTCTCTGCATAGTAGGTGTCGGCAATGCAAAGTGGCACTGGCTCGTCATCGATGAAGATGGTTCGGAGTCTGGCAGAACAGCTCTCAGACGGTTCGAGTCGATACCCTACCTTGAAGGCGATGATATGCCCCCACCGGCGCCCCGGTTCGCCCTGCCCGTCATGAAGATGGGACAATGCAGGGCGCGCCGGCCTGCTTCCAGGCCGCCGGCGCCCCCCGCACCACACGGAAGAAGAAGAACAACAACATGCTGAAAGTCATTTTCGATACCGACCCGGGCGTCGACGACGCCCTGGCCCTGCTGTACCTGCACAAGCACGCCCAGATTGACCTGATCGGCGTCACCACCACCTTCGGCAATGCCTCGGTGGAGTCGACCACGCACAACGCGCTGTACCTGAAGCAGGCCTGGGGCTTCGCCGCCCCGGTCGCGCGCGGTGCCGGTGGCCCGCTGCAGCCGGAAGCCACCCCGGAAGCCTGGCCGGTGCACATCCACGGCCACAACGGCCTGGGCAACCACCCGGTGCCGACCGAACTGGACGTGGCCGCCGACGCGCGCCCCGCTCACCAGCTGATCATCGACCTGGTCCGCGCCCATCCGGGCGAAGTGACCCTGGTCGCGGTCGGCCGCATGACCAACCTCGCGCTGGCCCTGCAGCAGGCCCCGGACATCGCCGGCCTGGTGCGCGGCGTGGTGATCATGGGCGGCGCGTTCCACGTCAACGGCAACATCACCCCGGCCGCCGAGGCCAACATCTGGGGCGATGCCGAAGCGGCCGACGTGGTGTTCACTGCCAGCTGGCCGGTGACCGCCATCGGCCTGGACGTGACCACCCGCGTGGAAATGGACCGTGACGGTCTGGACAAGCTGGCCGCCATCGGCGGTGCCGATGCCGAACTGGTGCGTGCGCTGTCGCAGGATTACGTGGACTTCTACCTGCAGGCCGGCCACAAGGGCATGGTCGTGCACGACTGCTGCGCCTGCATCGCGCTGACCCGACCGGAGCTGTTCCAGTTCGAGCGCGCCAGCGTGCGCGTGGCCACCGACGGCGTCGCCCGCGGCATGACCATTCCCAAGCCGGAAGGCCTGGCGTTCGGCCCCAGCGTGTGGGACGGCCACGTGGTGCAGTCGATTGCCATCGGCGTCGATGCGGCCGCCGTGCTGGCCGACATCGAGCAGACCCTGAAGGTCTGACCTGCTAGCGCTTGGCCCTGCCCGGGACCGTCTCGGGCAGGGTCCACAGCACCGGCAGCACCAGCACCGCCACCAGCGCGATCATCGCGCCCGGCGCCGCCGCCCAGCCGCTGCGTTCCACCCACCATTGCGCCAGCCATGGCGTTGCCCCGCCGAAGAAGGCCGTGGCCATGGTCACGCCCAGTGCCAGCCCACTCACCCGCCCTTCGCCGGGGAACTGCTCGGCCGTGGCCGGGGCCGCCACCGCGCTCACGCCGCCGGCCACGCAGGCCAGCAGCACCGCCGCCAGCGCAATGCCCAACGGCGGCGCCTGTGCCATCCAGGCGAACAAGGACAGCGGCAGCAGCGCTGCCAGCACGGTCAGGCCCAACAGCACCGGCCGTCGTCCGACACGGTCGGACAATGCGCCGCACAGGGGCGTGATCGCGATCACCGCCACGGCCGCAATCGTCGACAGCCACAGCGCATCGCCCTCATCGTGGCCCCGCGCATGCAGGAATGCGGGCACATAGGTGATGCCCACGTAGTAGGTGATCGATCCCAAGGCCGAGATCGCGAAGGTGCGCGCCACCGCCAGCGGGTGGTGCTGCAGCACATGCCGCAGCGGCGTGGCAGGAATGCTGCCTTCGCGGCGCTGGCGTTCGAACTCAGGCGATTCGTGCATGCCCGAGCGCGCGACCAGGATCACCAGTGCCAGCGCAGCGCCGACGAAGAACGGAATACGCCAGCCCCAGCTGTCCAGCTGCGCGGGCGCGAGCAGCGCCACGGTGACCGCCGAGATCGCTACCGCCAGCAGTGCGCCTACTTCACTGGCGGCCGAGGCCAGCGAGGTCACCAGGCCACGCCGCCGCGCCGGTGCGCTTTCCAGCAGGTACGCCACCACGCCGGTGTACTCACCGCCCACCGAAAACGCCATCACGCAGCGCAATACCAGCAGTAGCACGCCCGCCGTGGTACCTGCGGTGGCCGCGGTCGGCAGCAACGCAGTGGCCAGCATCGCCGCCGCCATCAACGCCATCGAAGCCAGCAGCATCCAGCGCCGGCCCAGGCGGTCGCCCAGGTGGCCGAAGCACAGCGCGCCCAGCGGGCGCATCAGGTAGGACACCGCGAAGCCTGCCAGCGTGACCAGCAGCGCCTGTTCGCCGCCGCCGAAAAACACCCGCGACAGCACCGTGGCGAAATACAGGTACAGGGTGAAGTCGTACCACTCCACTACCGTGGACAGGCCCGCCACCCACATCGAGCGCTGCCGCGCCGCGGTCATTGCGTGTTCGCCTTCAACAGCCTCGGTCCCGGTTGCGCAGGTTCGGGGCAGGATGTCATGGCCCGGGTGAAATACCGGTCATCGGCCATCCGCTGCCTGCATGTACTGGGTTTCATGGCCGGTGAAGCGCTCACCGTCAAAACCGAAGCAGAAGCGCCCTTCCTCGAACACGCGGTAGACCAGCAACGCGCCATCGAGGCAGAACTGCTGCCGGTCCACGCCCGTCTCCAGTGTCCCGTAGCCGGTAGCATCACCGCCCTTTCCCGCCGGCCCGGTGAAGGCATCGAACGGCAGTGGCGTCGCCCTGCCCGTGCGGGTATCGACCAGCACCAGCGTGCGCTGGAAATACTCCGGACGATCATCGACCTGTACCAGCAGGTAGTGCCGGTTGAAATTGGGTTTCTGATGCTGGAGGGCATCTTCGATGGCTGCGCGGTGCCGCGCATCGCAGAAGTCGACCGGGCTGTAGCGGTAACTGCAACCGTCGTGGTCGTAGGGCAGGTTCATGCCGGAATAGCTGATGCTTCCCTCGCTGTCCACGTCGTGGCCCAGTTCCGGGGTGCTGCACAGCAGCCACGAACGCTGCGCATCTTCGGGATCGGCCATCAGCTTCGGCTCGCGGCCCTCCTCGTAAGCCGCACCACCCGGGAAGTCCTGGCCGAAACGCTGGCGGACGATGGGACGTGCCTTCTCCAGCGGCAGGCCGATCCTGGCCCCACGGAACGAAACGAATGTCATCGTCGGCAGGATCACCTCTTCCACCGGCAGCCCCTTCCACTGCCCCTGCACGCAGAACGTGGCGATCTCGTTCTCCACGTCTTCCTTGCAGGGCTTCGGCGCGTTCGCCGCCAACCAGGGATGGGCCGGGCGCCCGGTCTGCTGATCGATGTACCAGCCGTCCAGCGCGCAGGTCGGCAAGGCGTCGAGCAGCGGAGAGAGATCTGTTGCGGTGGCCGGGGCGGCAGGCGGTGTGCCCGCTGCGGGTGCGTCGGTCGGTGCGTCCGGTATGCGCTGGCAGGCCGCCAGCGCGAGCAGACCGACCAGCAGCGCGACGTGGCGCGGGCGCTGGATTGAATGCTGCGTTCCCTGCATTGCGTGCTTCCTGGTTTTGACACTCCCTGCAGATGATCGCCGATCCCAAGGCCGTGCAGGAACGTCACAGATCCCACATCGGGGTCAGAGCCCTTCGCTCCCGCAAGGGGATCCGACCCCGCCCGTTACCCCGGCAGCTGCAGCTCAGCCATCAGCCCGCCACCCTCGCGGTTGCGCAACCGCAGCGAGCCGCCCAGCGACTGCGCCAGTTGCACCGCGATGGCCAGTCCCAGGCCAGTGCCACCGGTATCGCGATTGCGCGAGCTTTCCAGCCGATGGAACGGCGCCAGCACTGCCTGCAGCTGGTCCTCGGGGATGCCCGGGCCACGGTCGGAAATTCTGATCCATACCCTTCCGGCCTCGTCACGGCCGGCCTCGATCTCGGCAGCGCCGGCGTAGCGGAGTGCATTGTCGACCAGATTGCCGACCACCCGTCGCAGCAGCTGCGGCCAGGTCTGCACGACCAGTCCAGCGGGCGCACCGCCACTGACCGGCTTGCCCATGTCCTCGTAATCGCCGACCACACTGGCCAGGAACGCGCCCAGGTCCATCGACACCGGCGCGCCACTGGCGACGTGGCTGCTGCGCGCATAGGCCACACCCTCGCGCACCAGTTGCCCAAGGTGGTCGAGGTCGGCCAGCAGCCGCTGCTGGGTGCTGTCTTCAGGCAGGGTCTCCACCCGGAGCTTCATGCGCGTGATGGGGGTCTGCAGGTCATGCGAGATCGCGGCCAGGATCTGCAGGCGTTCACTGACATGGCCACGAATGCGTGCCTGCAGTGCGTTGAGCGCGGCTGCTGCGCCGCCCACTTCGGCCGGGCCATCTTCAGGCAGTGCAGGCCCGTCCTTGCCCGGCTGCAGATGCTCCACCGCATGCGACAACTGCTGCAGCGGGCGCATGGCCAGGCGCACCGCCAGCCACGCGCACACCAGCAGCAGCGCCAGCTGCACCAGCAGCACGGCGGGCAGCCAGCGCGCCAGCGGCAGGCCCGACGGGGTGACTTCAATGGTCAAGGGAGTGCCGTCGTGCAGGCGCAGTTCCACCTCGAACCGCTCCGGCAGGCGAGCCACCTGGCGCGCCTGCAACGGATAGCGGTGCTGCAGGCTGTCATCGATGATCGCCGTGACCTGGCGTGCACGATCGGTCTGCAGCCCCGGTCCGGCCGCGGCCGGGCGCAGCAGGTAACGGTAGGTGCGCCGCTCCAGCCGCGGCACCCAGGCATCGCGCTGGTCCGCGGGCAGGTGCTCCAGCAGCGCAACACTCACGGCCACGTCTTCGTCCAGGTTGCGCAGCATCATGCTGCGGGTGGACTGGTAGCGTTCGAAGAACAGCAGGCCGAAGGACAGTGCGTGGGCCAGCGCCAGTCCGCCCAGCAGCACCAGCAGCAGCCGCGCCGACAGCGTGCGCGGCCAGCGTGGGCGGCGTGCGGTGGCGTTCATTCGTCCGGCCCCAGCAACTGCACCGGCACGCTGAACACATAGCCTTCGCTGCGCACGGTCTTGATGTAGGTCGGCTCGCGTGCGTCATCACCCAGGCGCTGCCGCACGCGGCTGACCAGCAGGTCGATCGAGCGGTCAAACAGTTCGGCATCGCGGCCCTGCGTGAGGCTGAGCAGCTGGTCGCGGCTGAGCACCCGATTGGCGTGATCGAGGAATACGCGCAACAGGCGGAATTCGGCGCCACTGAGTGGATACGCGGTGTCCTGTGCATCCAGCAGATGGCGTGCGGTGGTGTCCAGGCGCCACTCGCCGAAGGCCAGCTGGCGACCGGCTTCGCTCACCTGCAGATTCGGCGGCAACATCCGGGTACGGCGGATCACCGCATTGATGCGTGCCAGCAGTTCGCGCGAAGAGAAGGGCTTGGTCACGTAGTCATCAGCGCCCATTTCCAGGCCGATGATGCGGTCGGTTTCGTCGTCGCGGGCGGTCAGCAGCACCACCGGCACCGCACGATGCTTGCCGGCGCGCAGGTTACGGCACAGGCTCAGTCCGTCCTCGCCCGGCATCATCACGTCCAGCACGACCAGATCCACGGCATGGGTATCCATCAGCGCGCGCATGGCCCGGCCACCGTCGGCCTGGCTCACGCGCAGGCCGTTGCGTTGCAGGTAATCGGCCAGCATCTGGCGGATCTCGCTGTCATCGTCGACGACCAGGATGTGCGGTACGTGGTTCATTGCGTTCTCGATGAGGACGAAGGTCAAGGCCGCGCGGTGCGGCCATGGTAGCGCGGCTCAGGGGTTGCCCAGCAGGCGCTGGATCTCGCTTTCGGTACGTGCGTAGTCGCCCTCGCCGTAATGGCGGTAGACCACCCGCCCCTGCCGGTCGAGCAGGTACAGTGCGGGCCAGAAGCGGTTGCCCCAGGCGTTCCAGATCCGGTACTGGTTGTCCTGCACCACCGGCCAGGCGATGTCCAACCGTGCGATGGCCTTGCGCACGTTGCCAGGCAGCCCTTCATAGGCGAACTCCGGCGTATGCACGCCGATCACCCTCAGGCCCTGCGACGCGTAGCGCGCATGCCACTGGTGGACATACGGCGCCACGTTGAGGCAGTTGCTGCAGGTGTAGGTCCAGAACTCGACCAGCACCACCTTCCCCCGCAACTGCTCCAGTGTGAGCGGCGGGCTGTTGTGCCAGGGCCCGCCACCGTCGAACCCGGCGGCGGGAACGGCCTGTGCCGGCTGCGCATCGGCCTCCGGGCTGGGCCAGGCCATCAACAGAGCAGCCCCACCCAGCACGCCCATCAGCAACGGCAGCACGTACGCACGCAGGCCGGCCATCGCTCAGCCCCCCTGCTCGGCCAGTGGCAGTTCCGCCGGCTTCACCCCCGCCGCTTCGAGGATACTGTCGGCCACCTGCGCCGGATGCGAAAGCAGCGACACATGGCTGCTGCCGATCGATTGCAGCTGCGCGCCAATGCGCTTTGCGGTGGCGGCCTGCAGCTGCGCCGACAGCATGCGATCGTCACGGCTGAGCACGTACCAGCTCGGCTTGCTGCGCCACGCCGCAACGTTCACTACTTCGCCCAGCGCGCTGGCCTTCAACGGGACCTGCGTGCTGTACAGCAGTGCGGCCGACTTCTTCATCACGTCCGGCGCGAAGTCCTGGGCGACAGCGTCAGCCGGCAACGTCAGGTAGCCGTCCCTTTCCTGCAGGCGGGCCAGGCCCGGACCGACCGGGAAGCCTTCGCCCTGTTGCGCCGATGATTGCCCTGCATCCGGTGCGAACGCCGCCACATACACCAGCGCCTGCACCTTCGGGTCATTGCCCGCTTCGGTGATGACCGTGCCACCCCAGCTGTGGCCGACCAGCACCACCTTGCCAGGCGCAGCGGCAATCGCACGACGGGTGGCGGCGACGTCGTCGGCCAACGAGGTGAGCGGATTCTGCACGGCCACCGCCGGCAGCTTCCAGTCATGCAGGGTCCTGATGACCTTGCTCCAGCTGGAGCCATCAGCGAACGCGCCGTGCACCAGGATGACGGTGGGCGGTGCAGCGGTATCGGCCCGGGCAGCGAAGGCAGGGGCGGCGGCGGCAAGGGCGAGAGCGGCGGCCAGCAAGCAGGTACGGATCATGGGGGGCACTCCGGAGTTGGGAGTGGCCATTTCCGCCTGCCGGTGTATCGGCGCTGTTTCTCCGCAGCGCGGAGTTGTACCGGACTGTAGGGCGCAGGCGGGTTTCTACAGTGGGATACATTCGCGCGCCGGTCCTGGCCGGGCGCTTTCGGGTGGATATCGCTGCCCGCACGCGGGCGCGCAACGCCCCGATGCGCATCAGCGCATCGTCTTTGTATCTGACTGTACGAAACCCCGGCCGCGGCCACAGTCGCTGACAAAACCCCGGGCAACGGCACACGTTGCCGATACCTGCGCCGCCTGGAATGGCTTCCATCGACCACTGGCCCGCAGGACACCACCATGATCAGCACCGCTTCTTCCGTGTATACGCCCCGCCTGAACGCCGTCGGCCGCTGGCTCTCGCCGTTGGCGCTGCGCACCCTGCTGGCCTGGGAGTTCTTTGAATCCGGCCGCGAGAAGCTGGGCGGCCAGAACTGGTTCGCCGACCTGGAAGGCCGCTTCCCGTTCCCGTTCTCCACACTGCCCGCGTCGCTGAACTGGCAGCTGGCCACGTGGCTGGAACTGGTGGGTGCGGTGATGCTGCTGCTCGGCCTGGCCACGCGCTCGGTGGCCTACGTCTTCTGGGTGCTCACCATCGTTGCCATCGCCGCCGTGCACTGGCCCGACCAATGGAACGGCCTGGGTGAACTCTGGCAGGGCTATGCGATCACCGACCAGGGCTACGGCAACTTCAAGCTGCCGTTGCTGTTCCTGGCCATGCTGCTGCCACTGATCCTCAACGGCGGTGGCGCACTCAGCGTGGACCGGCTGCTGGCCGGGTCCGGCCGTGCCACGGCACGCAATGACGGCCTGGGTTGGGGCGTCAGCCTGATCGCCCTGCTGCTGCCGGTTGCCGCGCTGTTGCCCGGCATCGGCTTCGGCGGTGCCCTGCTCGGCGGTGTGCTGGTGCTGGGCCATCTGCTGCGCCGTCGCCGCGCCGCCTGAGCCGACTCCCCTGTTCCCGCGCGTTTCGCTTTCCGTCGCCTCTTCGGCGGCGTCCATCCCGCACGCCCCGCGTGCTTTCCCAAGGAGTCACCACCATGTCCATCTCGACCAAGAACACCTCTTCCTCCCGCCTGCCGCGCATCGGTGCCATCGGCATCGCCCTGGCCGGTGGCCTGCTGCTGGCCGGCCAGGCCGCGGCGATCCAGCCGCTGTCGATCAGCGCGGTGGCCATGAGCGCCGCCGCCGAAGGCAAGTGCGGTGAAGGCAAGTGCGGGGCCAACAAGGCCACCACCGGCACGCCCGCCGGCAAGGCCAAGGTGGCCGAGGGCCAGTGTGGCGAAGGCAAGTGCGGCGACGCCTCGTTTGCCCGCACTGATCGCGACCACGACGGCAAGGTCTCGCGTGCCGAATTCAACGCTGTGGCCGCCAAGCGTGCCGCCGAGTTCGACCGCATCGACACCGACCACGACGGTTACATCAGCGAGCAGGAAGCGCACGACTACCTGCGCAGCGTCTACACCGCCAACGGCAAGCCGATGCCGAAGGGCCTGTTCTCCCGCGTTGCCGATTGATCGACGTTCACCCGGCGCCGCCTTCAAGGCGGCGCTCTCTGTGGAGCATCCGCCATGTCCCTGCCCCTGCCCACCCATGCCGCCGGTCTTGGCCTGCGCCGTGGCCTGATCGACGAACTGCTGGCCATGCCGGCCGGTGCCATCGACTTCCTCGAAGTATCCCCCGACAACTGGATCGGCGTCGGCGGTGCACACGGCAACGCGCTGCGCCAACTCAGCGAGCGCCACCCCTTGACCTGCCACGGCCTGTCGCTGTCGCTGGGCGGTCCTGATCCGCTGGACCGCACCCTGCTGGCACAGACCCGTGCCTTCCTCGACCTGCACCAGGTGCAGCTGTACAGCGAACACCTGAGCTACTGCGCCGCCGGTGGCCATGTCTACGACCTGCTGCCACTGCCGTTCACCGCCGAGGCCGTTCACCATGTCGCCGGCCGTATCGCCCAGGTGCAGGACATGCTGGGCCGGCGCATCGCCGTGGAGAACATTTCCTACTACGCCGTTGCCGGCGCGGACATGAGCGAGATCGACTTCATCAACGCCGTGCTCGCCGAAGCCGACTGCGACCTGCTGCTGGACGTCAACAACGTCTTCGTCAATGCCTGCAACAACGGTTACGACGCCTTCGAATTCCTGGCCCACGTGCCGTCCCACCGTGTCGCCTCGCTGCACGTAGCGGGCCACTTCGATGAAGACGACGGCTTCAAGATCGATACCCATGGTGCGCCGGTGAAAGGCGTGGTCTGGGCGCTGTTGCGCGAGGCCTACATGCGGGTGGGCGTGCGTCCCACGCTGCTCGAGCGCGACTTCAACTTCCCGCCGCTGGCCGGGTTGCTGGCCGAGGTCGCGCAGATCCGCCAGGCACAGGCTGAGGCACGTTGGCCGGAGGCGGCCCATGGCTGAGTCGCTGGCTACCCTGCAACGGCGCTGGGCCGATCATGTGCGGGACCCTGCAAAGACCGCACCCGATGGCGTGGAGGCGCGCAGGCTGGCGGTATACCGCCGCCTGTGCATCGACAGCCTGGAGACCCTGCTGGCCGGCAGCCTGCCGCGACTTCAACAGCAGTTGGGCACGTCGCGCTGGCGCGACACCGTGGCGTACTACTACGCCCACCACGCCTGCCAGACCCCGTTGTTCCCACGGATCGCCGGCGAGTTCGCGGCCTGGCTGGCAGTGCAGGACACGCTGGCACTGCCGGGCTGGGCGGCGGAACTGGCGCACTACGAGAGCACGCAGCAGTCGCTGCACATTGAAGCGCGTGGCACTGGGTGTCTGCTGCAGCGCGTACCCGAGGACAGTGATGTGCTGGCGGTTTCGCCGCTGGTGCGGGTGCTTGGGTACCGGTGGCCGGTGCATGGGGACGAGGGGCTGGAACCGGTGTTGGGCGCAGCTCCCACGCTGCTGGTGATCCAGCGCCGCGCCGATTTCAGCCTGAAGGTCGAGCAACCGTCACCGCTGGCCTACGCGCTGCTTTCGGTCTTCGGTGACGACGGCGCGCGTGTGGATGAGGCACTGCAGGCGCTGTCCGAAACACATGACGTGGCAACGGACGCATTGCGTGCTGCCTGCGTGCCCGTTCTGGGCGAGCTGTGCACGGCGGGGGTGCTGGTTGCATTGCCTGCTTTCTGAGGTTGCCGGCCAGCGGCCGGCACTACCCGTTCATTGACCGGCAAGCGGCCGGCACTACCCGCCCCCTACTTCGAGGTCTCATCATGGCTGCTTCCAACATTTCCTTCCTGCACGGCTGGCGCCTGTTCGTAGCCATCGCCGTGGTCCTGATCGCGTTCGCACTGACCGCCTTCGCCCTGAATCCCGATGCAGCCGAAGGCAGCCGCGCGGCGATCCGGCTCACCGCCCGCACATCGTTCCTGCTGTTCCTGGCGGCATTCACGGCATCCTCCTTCGCCACCCTGCTGCCCGGCCCGTTCACCCGGTTCCTGCTGCGTGAACGGCGCATCATCGGCCTGTCCTTCGCGTTCTCGCACCTGCTGCACGCAGTCGCCATCACCAGTTTCGGCATCCTCAACCCGGCGTTCTGGCCAGCACGCTCCGCGCTGGCCAACCTCCCGGGCACGGTGGGCTACATCGCCATCCTGGCGCTGGCCATCACCTCGCACCGGGGGCTCGCCCGGCGCATGGGACCCACCGCCTGGCGTCGCCTGCACGTCACCGGCATGTGGATCATCGCGGCGGTGTTCACCTACTCGTACTTCAAGCGCGTGCCCGGCAACTTCTGGTATGCGGTGCCGTCGGCGCTGCTGTTCACCGCCTTCGTGGTGCGCTGGATCGCCAAGCGGGCGCAGGCCCTGCGTCGAAGTGCGCATGCGCGGCCGCCGCTGCGGGCGGCCTGACGGGCCGGGGTCAGATCCCTTTGCCAAAGGCAAAGGGATCTGACCCCACATCAGGTCAAGGCGCGCGGCGCAGCGTGATCAGGGTGATCTCCGACGGCACGCCGATGCGCGCCGGGAAACCGGCCCAGAGGCCCGCGCCGTTGCCCACGTACAGCGTCATCCCCTCCACGTCGTAGCGGCCGGACACGAAACCGCCATTGGCCCGCTTCACCAGCTGGTCCATGCCGATGATCTGCCCGCCGTGGGTATGCCCGGACAGCTGCAGCTTCACCCCACGCGCCGCCGCCTCGCGTGCATTGCGCGGGCGATGGTCGAGCAGGATCACCGGTGCGGACGGATCGGCACCGGCCAGCGCAGCATCCAGATCCGGCAACGGCAGGCCATAGCGCGCCGCCACCGGATCGGTGACACCGGCGATGGTCAGCGCCGCGTCGCCGCGCCGCACCTGCAGGTGGCTGTTCTCAAGCACCTGCATGCGCAGTGCGCGGAATGCCTGCATCCAGTCCTGGTACTGCGCGTAGTACTCGTGGTTGCCGGTGATGGCGATGACACCGTCCGGCGCTCGCAGATCGGCCAGAGGACGCGCGTCGTCACGGCGGGCCTCGACGCTGCCGTCGATCAGGTCGCCAGTGATCACGATCAGGGCCGGCTTCAGCGCGTTGCTCTCGTCCACCACCCTGCGCACCCAGTCGCCGGTCAGCAGGCGGCTGGCGTGGATGTCGGTCAGCTGCAGCACGCGATAGCCGTCGAACGCAGCAGGCAGATCCTTGATCGCCACGTCGATCTGCCTGGGCTGGGGCACGGCCATGCCCTGGCTGATGCCATAGCCACTCACAAGCAGCGCCAGCAGGCCGGCCAACGGCCGCAGCTTCGAGGCGCGCAGGGCCGATACGATGCGCGGCCAACGCAGCAGGCGCGACAGCAGCAGGCCCACATCCAGCACCAGCATCAGCAACGCCAGCAGCAGCACCGCCGTGGAGCCGGTGGCCAGGACGGCGATGGCCATCTTCGGGATTTCCGGCGATGCCATCGTGCCCCAGAAGGTGGCCACGATGCGCAGCTGCACGGCCATGGCCACCACCAGCAGCGACAGCACGACCTTCAACCCGATGGGCATGCGCAGCGGCCAGAACAGGCGGCAGGCCACATACAGGCCCATCAACAAACCGATCGTACTCAGCACTGCAACCATCCATGACAGAAAGCGGGCCCGCCATGGTGACGGCTGCGGGTCGTGTTGTGTAGAGCCGCGCCCATGCTCGGCTTCTCGACACGCAGCCGGGCATGGGCCCGGCTCTACAACAACAGGCGGTCAGGCCATTCCGTCGAGGCGCTCCACCCGCAGGCGGGCGATACGGCGCTTCTCCATTGCCAGCACGGTGATGCGCACGCCGGCCACCTCCACCGCGTCGCCGACGTCCGGCAGGCGGCCCAGCTGCTCCAGCACCAGACCCGAGATGGTCATGTAGTCGGCACTGCGGGGCAGCGACACGCCCGCCAAACGCTGCAGGTCGTCCAGGGTCAGCGCACCATCGGCCTCCCATTGATCCTCGCCCTGCGCCACCACGCCATAGCGCTCGTCCTGGGTATCGACCAGGTCACCGGCAATCGCCGCCAGCAGGTCGTTGGCGGTCACCAGGCCCTCCACGCTGCCGTACTCGTCCACCGCCACCGCCAGCGGCACCGGATGCTGGCGGATCAGTTCCAGCGCCTGCAGCGCACTGGCAGTGGACAGAACGTACTGCGGTTCGCGCAGGTTGCCCTCCAGCTGCAGTGGCTTGCCCTGCAGCAGGTCGGCCAGCACGTCCCGGCTCTGCACCACGCCACGCAGGCTGTCCAGGTCACCGTCGCCGACCAGCAGGCGCGTATGCGGCGAGGCCACCAGGCGCGCCACCACATCCTCCTGACCACGCGCCAGGTCGATCCATTGCACGTCGGCACGCACAGTCATCACGCTGGACACCGGACGATCGGCCAGGCCCAGCACGCTGCGGATCATTTCGTGCTCCGCCGGCTGCAGGCGCTCGTCGGCGTCCACCTGCTCGTCCACGCCTTCGTCGTCGTGGCCGTTCGCTGGACGCGCGCCCAGCATCCTCAGCACGGCATCGGCGGTGCGCTGGCGAAACGGCTGGCGGCGCTCGTTGCGCTCACGGTTGAAACGCACCCACTGGTTGAACGCCTCGACCAGGATCGAGAAAGCGATCGCTGCGTACAGGTAGCCCTTCGGGATCTTGTAGCCCAGGCCTTCAGCCACCAGGCTGAAGCCGATCATCAGCAGGAAGCCCAGGCACAGCACCACCACGGTGGGATGCTTGTTGACGAAGCGGGTCAGCGGCTTGCTGGCCAGCAGCATCAGCGCCATGGCGATGGTCACGGCCGCATACATCACGCCCAGGTTGTCGACCATGCCGACGGCGGTGATCACCGAGTCCAGCGAGAACACCGCGTCGAGCACCACGATCTGTGCCACCACCATCGCGAAGCTGGCATAGACCTTCTTGCCATCCTCGTGATGCGCGCGGCCTTCCAGCCGTTCGTGCAGTTCCATGGTGCCCTTGAACAGCAGGAACAGGCCACCGCCCAGCAGGATCAGGTCGCGCCCGGAGAAGCTGTGGTCGAACAAGGTCACCAGCGGCTCGGTCAACTTCATGATCCAGGCCAGCGCCGCCAGCAGCACCAGCCGCATCAGCAGTGCCAGCGCCAGGCCGATCACCCGCGCGCGGTCGCGCTGGTGCGGCGGCAGCTTGTCGGCAAGGATCGCAATGAACACCAGGTTGTCGATGCCGAGAACGATCTCCAGCACGACCAGGGTTGCAAGGCCCATCCATATCGAGGGGTCAGCCAACCATTCCATTTCAGGTCCGTTTCGTCAGTGGGTAAGGGAAGAGGGCGTCCACTCAGTCGGCATCCTGCGCCTGCGCCGGGTCATGCCCAAGCAGGTCGCCGGGCGTGCACTGCAGCTCGCGGCAGATCGCATCCAGCGTGGAAAAGCGGATGGCTCGCGCCTTGCCGGTCTTCAGGATCGACAGGTTCGCCAGGGTGATGTCGATGCGCCCGGCCAGCTCGGACAGGGTCATGCCCCGAGCCTGCAGCATGCGGTCCAGGGTGATGACGATCGCCATCAGATGACACCATCGAGGTCATCGCGCATCGCCGCGCCCACGGCGAACACGCGTGCGAGCACGAACAGCATCAGCACCGCCACCAGCCCGGTGATCGACATGCCGCCGCCCACCTCCATCCAGGTGAAATCCGGGCCCATCCAGGCCGCGTAGGCACCGATCAGGATCGACAGCAGTTCCATTGCCAGCATCAGCCAGGCCATGCGCTGCAGGCGCTGTGCATTGGCATGGGTGAACGGCCGCTCGCGCGCCGCCGACTTCAGCAGCCTCAGCAGATGGCGCAGGAACAGCAGGCACAGCACCAGCAGCGCGACGATCGCGCCCAGGCCCAGGCAGAAGTGCAGGAACAGGTCGTTGCCATGCGCAGCGGCGGCCTCGGCGTCATGCACGCTGTCGAGCAGCCAGCGGCGGTCATGGGCGACCAGGGGCACCGCCAGCAGTGCGGCCAGGATGCCCAGCCAGCACATCGCCCGGACGGCCTGTACGGCGGCCTGGGCCAGGGTGAACAAGCCTCGCGCGGGTCTGGCGCGGGCGGGACGAGCGGTCAAGCGGCCTCCGGCATTGGGGTGGCCTCGCCGCCCCAGGGTGGATTTATCGATAAACGATATACCACATCCTGCGTGAAAGGCTGAATCGCGGGCATGGTCCACCGGCTGGGCGCGGGCCCCGGCAGGCGTTATCGGGTGGGAGCCGCGGGTTCGAGCATCGCGTCCCCCGGCGTCACCGAGGCCATCGCCTGTACGCCGGCCTCGGCCGCCTGCCGCGTCACCAGCCGGAAGCGCACCTGCAGCTTGGCCTGCCCCGGCGTGGCCCAGCCGTATTGGATCGCCACCTGGTCGGCCGACAGCGGACCACGGCCCGGCAGCGAGCGCGCCTGCAATGGCTTCGGTGCCGCCTGCACCAGCCGTGCGAAGCCCTTCTGCACCACCGCCGCTTCGGCCTTTTCCGCATACACCGAGCAGGTGCCGTCGTCGGCCCAGCTGACCGCATAACGGCCGCTGGCCAGCGGCACCATCCAGGCCACGCCCGACTGCCCCTGCAGCAACGTTGCCGCTTCGGCAGGCTGCAGCGGTGACAGCCCGTTGGATTCCATCAGCGACTGCAACCGCGCCGGCGCACCGATGTGCTGCATGCAGGCGGTATCGAACAACTCGCTGAAGGGATCCTGCGCCGGGGCCTTGGCCTTGGGAGTACGCGCGGGTTGCGCCACCGCCAGGGTGGGCAGCAGGGCCAAAGCCAGCCAGAACGCAGGACGCATCGGGATTCCACGCTACGGAAAACAGCAGGGAGGATGGCAAAGCCCGGGCGCGCCGCGCAATGGGTTCATGGCTTGACAGTCCTAAGCGGCGGGAGCAACATGAATTAACGAATTAGTTAACTAGCTCTCCATGGACCGCATCTTCGAAGCCCTTGCCTCCACCGCCCGCCGGCAGATCCTGGCCTATCTCAGCGCCGGCGAGCTCAGCGCGGGCGAGCTGGCCGAGCGCTTCGACTTCAGCAAGCCGGCGTTGTCCAGCCACCTGCGCATCCTCGAGGAAGCCGGACTGATCGAACGCGAGAAACGCGGCCAGTTCGTGTACTTCAGGCAGGTACCCGACCGTTTGGCCAACACGTTGTTCTCGTGGGCGGCCGAAGTCTGCCCGGTCGGCGGCCCGCTCAAGCGTGAAGCCCGCGCCCGCCGCAAGTCCCCCGCCCGCTGATCCGCCCCGCCAAGGAGCATGACCATGCCTGGTTCGACCCGCGATCGCCGTTCGTTTCCAGCAGTGCAGCTTCCGGCACAGGACGGCGGCAGTCCGACCGAAGTCACCCTGATCGCGCAGCTCGGCATCGGTGCGGGTGACGCGCTGGTGAGTGACGCCGGCCAGCGTCAGCGCCACCACCCGGCCTTCATCGATGCGTTGGATGAACCTTCGGCGCGACTGGGTGGCATGCACCTGCAGCACGGGGATGCCTCCTCGCTGTACAGCTTCACCGTCGGTGCCGGTGGCCACCCGTTTCATCGCCATGCAGGCCCGCGCATGTTCACCGCCATCGCCGGCAGCGCGGGAGCCGAGCTGCGTTTCGCTACCGCCTCCGACGCGCAGCTGGCAGCAGGTCCTGGTGCCTTCGCGCGCACGCTTCGGCGCGTCCGCATCCCACCGGACTGCCTGTTTACCGTGCGCTTCGGCGGCGGCACCTGGCACCAGTTCGCGTCGAACCATCCTGCACATCCGGCGCTGTTTGCGCTGTCCTGCCACAGCGATGAACTGGCAGGCCGAATGAGCGAGCAGACCCGTGCGCAGGTGGAGCGCAATGCCGCCGATATCCCCAGCCTGACCGAGGTGCTTCCGGAATCGTACTGGCCTTCGTGCACCTCGCTTGCGGCGGCACCGCTGTTGCAGCTGTCGCTGCAGGCGGCACCTCCCAGCGTGTGCGCGCACCTGTGCGCGCGTACCCGTGCCCTGCTCGGCCCGCTGCGCCGCATCCCCATGCGGCCGCTGCGCGGGTTCGTCGAACGTGCCACACCGGCCTATCCCATCCATTCGCGGCCCGCGCCCACCGATGGCCTGCTGACCACAGCGCTGCCGCACAGCCACTACCAGGACCTGACCACCCTGTGCCTGGAACCCTCGCAGGTGGTCCACCGTTCCGCGTCGGCGCTGCTGGCCGACGTACTGGAGGGCTTCCTGCGCAATCCACCCAGCGGCGTAGGCCAGCTGATGGCGCTGCGAAACCGACTGGTGGCACCGTTGCGGTTGCGCACGTCGCCGCTGGGATGCCCGGTGTCGTCATTGCTGTCGACCGATCGCAGCCGGTTGTTCGCTGGTCGATTCCCGGTGCTGGATTCGCACATCGATACGCAGGACAACGACGCCGAAGTCCTGCTCGGCGCCGACGATCGGCACCTGCGTTTCCGCAGCAGCGTGCGCGTGCAGCGGCATCGCGATGGACATGTCGAGATCAGCCTGGGCTCACGCGTGCAGACCCTCAATGCGTTCGGCGGCATGTACATGGCCCTGATCGACGCCGGGCACCGGCACTATGTCGCACCGGCACTGCTGCGGCGTGCGGTGGAGCACGCCTTGGCACCGGAACTGGCCAACCTTGAGGATCCGGCAGCACACCCTGCGCGCTGCTGACCCTGGAACGCGATGCGCCGGGCGCTGCGCGGTTCCGGTCAGATCACGATTTCGCCCTCGTCCTCGCCATCCCAGTAGTGGATGCGGCTGGCGCGCACGTGAATCAGCACCAGTCCCGGTGTATCCACGCCCTGTTCGAACCAGCGCTCCAGGTCCTTCACCCAGTGCTGGCTCATCGTGGCCCGGTCGCGCACCAGCACAGCCCTGCCCTGCACGTGCACGAACAGCGGCGGCTTGCCCAGCAGCGACTTGCTGCCGGAAAAACCCAGCGCAACGGCGGGGTCAGCTTCAATCTCGCGCACCATGTCGGTGTCTTCGGTGGTGAAGAACCAGCTGTCACCGTCATAGTCCACGTCGCCATTGTTGCTCATCGGACGGCCGGCAATCTCTCCACCGGCGTGGGTCTGCAGCAGGCTGAAATCAATGCCGGCCATTTTCCTGGCCAGTTCGGGCAGGGTGAGCTGGGTCATGGCGTCGTCCTTCATGGAATGGAATCCCAGCGTCTGCGCAGCGCGGTGACCTGGGCGTGGAGGGGTAGTTGCGGCCTCTTCACAGGAAACGAGATAGAGCGCATGGCGCGTACGTGACGCATTCCTCACCACCACACTGGCGTTAACGGCAGATGGAGGAACGGCCCTGCAAGCCGCGACACGCCCCTAACGGCGTGCTGCCCCAGAATCGCGCAACCCCGTGGCGCGACCGGCATGGCTGCCGGTACAAACGCGGCCTTTCCTCCGCAACCGCATGGCCTCCACATGGACCTGTCCGCCTGGCTCGCGTTCGGCTGCTACCTGTTGGCGTTCTTCATTGTCTGCCTGTTTGCTGCGGCCTATCTGAAACGCTCCGACTTCATGCCCTACCACGGCCAGGCCGTGGACAGGCCGTGGGCACAGATCGACCCCCGCATGCAGGTGCTGCTGATGGCGCTCATCCGCGTGGTCGGCGCTGCCTGGATCGCACTGGCCGGTGCCGGCGTGATGCTGGCCTGGTTGATCTTCTTCGGAGGTCACTTCGCACTGCCGCAGCTGCTGGCGTTCCAGCTGTTCTGCCTGGTCGCCACCCTGCCGCCGGTCCTGGTCGCTTCCGGCGTGCGGCGACGCACCGGTGCGCGTACACCGGTGCCCGCCGGCGCCGCGGTGGTGCTGCTGTCGGTCATCGGATTCGTGCTGGCCCTGTTGTCGCTACCGCAGTGAGTTCTTTTTCTCCCCTCTCCCCCGCGAGGCTCCACGATGAATCCCGAATCGATCTTCTACAGCGTGGTCAACGGTGATCTTCCACGCTCCCAGGCCGGCACCCTGCTCGGCTGGCGCTTCGTCGGTTACGACGATGCACTGCGCCGCATCCAGGTCGAGTTCGAGGCCGGGCCGGTGCTCACCAACCCGATGGGCAACGTGCAGGGCGGTTTCCTGTCAGCGATGCTGGACGACTGCATGGGGCCAGCGATCTACGCCACCCTGCCTGCCAACCGCATCGCGGTCACGGTCGAATCCAAGACCAGTTTCGTCAGCCCCGCACGGCCCGGGCGGATCATCGGCTGGGGCGAAGTCGAGCACAGCAAGGGCAGCATCGCCTTCACCCGCGGCTGGCTGACCGACCCGGCCGGCAAGGTGCTGGCCACTGCCAGCGCCACCTTCCGCGTGGGTGCGCTGCGCTGGCGTGGACTCTCGGTGCCGCGTCCCATCGCGCGCCGGATGATTGCGCGCACGCTGCAGCGCGTGCATGCGCAGATCGGCTGATGGGTGCCGTCAACGTGCGTTGCGGCCGCCGCCGGCCACGCGCACGCGGTCGCGGCCCTGCGCCTTGGCCTGGTACATGGCCGCGTCGGCGGCACGCAGCAGGGTGCGCCAGCCCAGCGCATCGGTGCCGCCCTCGGCCACACCGAAGCTGGCGGTGACGCGCAGCACCTTGCCACCGACCAGGGCGATGTCCAGCCGCTGCAGCGCCACCCGCAGCGACTCGGCCAGCTGGCGGCCACCGGCCAGATCACCGTCGGCCAGCAACACGAGAAACTCCTCGCCACCATAGCGGGCAATGCTGTCGCTGCGGCGCAGGTGGCGCTGCAGCAGCTGCGCCACCTGCACCAGCACTTCGTCACCGGCATCATGCCCGTGGCCATCGTTGATCGCCTTGAAGCGGTCCACGTCCAGCAGGATCACCACCGCGCTGTTGCCACCGTCGGCATGACGCTGCTGCACCAACTCGTCCAGCGCGCGCCGGTTCAACAGCCCGGTCAGCTCATCGGTGCCGGCCAGCTGGCGCAGCTCGCTGGTCAATGCCGAGCGCTCGCGCGACTTCTCGCGCAGCACTTCGATGGCATCGAACAGGCGCTGCATCTCGGCCAGCGGGTGGGTCACATGCTGCTCCGGGCCGGGCGCTTCCGAGGCGATCTGGATGACCTGCTTCTGCGCCTGCAGCAGCGGCCGCAGGATCTGAAGATGCGCGATGCGCAGCGCCACGCCCAGCACCACCAGCGTGCCCAGCACCGTCGCCACCAGCACCACCAGGCGCGTCGCTTCGCGATTGCGGGTGCGCTCGAAACGGGCGATGGACACGCTCAGGTAGCCGTCCCGCAGCGCTTCCAGCGACCGCAGGGTCGGCACGTAGCGGGTGGTGAATTCGGCGGAGGTCCACGGCGGCGGCACGCCGCGCCGGCCATCCTCGATCAACTGTTCGATCATCGGCAGCGATTCGCCGAAGAACTGCCGGCGCGCCATGTCCCAATGCCAGGACAGCGCCGGATCACTGCGGAACACCGCTTCATGGCTGCCTGCCAGCCGCCACAGCTCCAGCAGGCGGCCTTCGGTCTGCAATGCCGCCCGCACCTGTTCGTCACGCCAGGCCCCCGGTACCGCCACCGGCGCCATCACGTTCGAGGCCAGGCGGCCGCCATGCTCGCGCAGGTCGATCAGCACCTGGCCCTGCATCGCCGGAATCGCTGCTTCGCGGTCGGCGCTGACCAGCACGTTGATCTGCGCCGAGCTCAGCACGTGCAGGCGATCAACCACGGCGAACATGCTGCTGATCGCGCGCTCCACGTCCTCCACCTGGCGCGCGCCATGCGGCTGTGCCGCCACCCGGTCCACCGCGGCCCGCGCCGATTGCAGGCGACGTTGCGCATCGGCCAGCAGCCCGTGTTCGTCGACCACGCCCGGGTCAGCGTTGAACACGGTGTCCAGGCGTTGCAGGGCGGTATCGACCCGCTTGCGCGCGACTGCCAGCTCCGCCGCCAGCCGGGCCTGTTCGCCCGCATCGGCCGTGTTGGCCCCGAGCAGGCTGTTGGCGGGGCCGCGCTCGGCCGACACCAGGTTGGCCAGGTCGAAGGTCTGCCGCAACTGGCGCAGGCTGACCAGGTTGTCCTCGGCGGCAGTGAAGCGCAGCGTGCCCTGCACCAGCGCGATGGCCATCAATGGCAGCGTACAGACTACGAACAGCCCGGCCAGGATCCAGACCCAGGTCCGCAATCCGATGGGCGACGCCTTGCGGGCCATGCACATTTCCCCTGTAGTGCACAACACTGTAGCGGCCGCCTGCACAGGCGCCAAGCCGCTACCGGATCAATCGTTGCCATGGGTATACCGCGCCCGCCGCGAACGCACCGACAAAGGCCGCACGGGTTGTCGAATCGGGGCAAATTACGTCATGCCCCGCCGCGTCAGATCCAGCGCTGGTCGACCAGTTCGCGCTTCACGTAGGCATAGAACACCGGTGCGGCGACCAGGCCCGGCAGGCCGAAGGCCGCCTCCATCACCAGCATGGCCAGCAGCAGCTCCCAGGCACGCGCCTGGATCTCGCCACCGACGATGCGCGCGTTGAGGAAGTACTCCAGCTTGTGGATCACGATCAGGTACAGCAGCGCCGCCACCGCCACATAGAACGAGACCGACAGCGCGACGATGGCGATGATCGTGTTGGAAATGATGTTGCCCACCACCGGCAGCAGGCCGGCCAGGAAGGTGATCAGCACCAGGGTCTTGGACAGCGGCAGGTGCACGCCGAACAACGGCAGCACGCCCAGCAGGAAGATGGCGGTGAACACGGTGTTGAGCAGCGAGATCTTCACCTGCGCGAACACCACCTGGCGGAACGCGGTGGCCAGGCGGCTGGTGCGCCCGACCAGCTCCTGCGCCAGCGGGCCCATCTTCGGCAGCGGCAGTTCGTCATACAGCGCGATCATCGCGCCCAGCACCATACCGATCAGTACGCGCACACCGACCTGTACCACCGAGGTACCGGCCACGCCCAGCTGCCGCTGGTGCTCGGCGGCCCAGTCGTTCAGCGCCGCGCGCAACGCCGGCATGTCTTCGGGAATGTAGGGTTGCAGCAGCGCCGGCACCTGGTGCCGCGAAGTGTTGAGGATCTCCATCAGGCGCGCCAGCAATGCGTCCGGGCCGCCGGTCTCGTTGCGGAAGAACGAGGCCACGCCGATGCCGGCCAGTACCAGCCCGCTGATGATGATCGCCGACAGCACGATCACTGCGATCGCCCGTGCCCGCCCCGGCGGCAGCTTGCCCTCCACGGTGGAGGCCAGCACGTGCGTCAGCTGGAACACCAGCAGGCCGGACAGCAGGGTCACTACCAGGCCGAGCTTCAGCGCCAGCCACATGCCAAGCAGCATCATCAGCCACGCCGCGATCCTTGGAATGGGGGGTTTGGGCTGGGCAACGAGAGCGTCTTGCATGGGAGCGCGTCCGGGCGGGGTGGCCCATGGTAGAGGATTGGCATGCCGATTCCGCGTGCAGGATGAACGGGCATTTCACCCTCGTTCGGCGGCGGCCGTGCCGCACTCACTCGCCGTAGCTGGCCGTGTTCTTGCCCTGCCGCTTGGCGTGGTACAGCGCGCGGTCGGCCAGTGCCAACCAGTCCTCGACACTGCCGCCACGCGGTGTGGCGGCAATGCCGATACTGACGCTGAACTCCACGCCCGGCGTGGCCTGCTGCGCGGCCTCCAGCAGGTGCAGGCGCACCCGCTCGGCCACGTGCATCGCATCGACGGGTGCGCAGTCGCGCAGCAGCACCACGAACTCATCGCCCCCCAGCCGCGCGGGCGTATCACCGGGCCGGGCAAAGGTGCGCAATGTCGCCGCGATATGCCGCAGTACCTCGTCACCGGCGCGGTGGCCATGCGAGTCATTGATGCGCTTGAAATCATCCACATCGAGCATCAGCAGGCAGGCAGAACCGCCCTGGCCCTGTGCCCGGTCCAGCGCCTGCTGCGCACGCAGGATCAGGAAGCCACGGTTGGCCAGCTCGACCAGCGGGTCCATCCGGCTGAGCCGCTGCAGCTGACGGTTCTGCGATTTGACCCGGCGCGCCAGCTGCCAGCTGAGAATGCTGAGGCCGATGCCATACACGAACAGGAACGGGACACTCAGCACGATCGTGCGCTGCGAGGTGACCGGCTGGTAAGGGAAGCCGAGCAACCACCAGGTGAGTGCGAAGCCCAGCAGCAGGGCCAGCGTGGCGCGCATCGCCAGGCGCACGCCACCGGCGGCGATCTTGTCGGCCACCAGCAGCGCGGCGAACAGTGCGCTGGGCACCGCGCTCAACGCCATGAAGGCGATCCAGCCACCGCCGAAGAAGGAGTCGGCCACCATGCAACGGAACTGGACGACCGCCGGCTGGCGGGAGCGCTGGGTCAGCCGCAGTGCCAGTGCCGGCCACGCCAGCGCGTTGAGCAGCAGCAGGACCCAGGCCAGCCCGCCGTCATGGCGTTCAAGCATGATCGAAGCGATGGGGATCGCCCCCAGCCCATTGCCGACGAAACGCATCCAGCCGATGCGACGTGCCGCGCCAATGCCTTCGACCGCGCCTTCCGCCGAATCGGTGAAGAATGGCATTGCCGACCCCCTTGCGCGATCGCACCTGGTGCTACGGCCCTTGCCGGGCTGCCTGCGATGAGTCTGACAGCTTTGCGTCAATTCGGGATCAAGGTTGCGCGATATCGCGCGGGCCGCTGCCGCTGCCCCTCCCGCTCCCGTGGTTACCCGGGGCGGGGCGCAGCCGTCGAGCCACGCAGCTTGAAGCTGAACTCCAGCGTCTGCTGAAGCGGCACATCGACGTGCTCGATGATGGCGAGCAGCAGGTTGACCGCACGCTCGCCAATCTCCCGCATCGGCTGCCGGATGGTCGTCAGCGGGGGCGTGAGGTAGCGGGAGGACGCCAGATCATCGAAGCCGACTACGGACAGCTCGTCCGGCACGCGGATGCCCAGGTCCCGGCAAGCGGCCAGGGTTCCCAGTGCCATCTGGTCACTGAAGCAGAACACCGCGGTCGGCGCGGCCGTGCCATCCAGCAGCGCCATCGCCGCTGCATGGCCGGATTCCACGGAAAAGTCACCCGGCACGATGCTCAGCTGGCGCAGGCGGCCACGCGCCTTGCCGGCCGCGCGGACCCCTTCCAGCCGTTGCTGGTGCAGGGGGTTGTCAGGCGGCCCGCCGACCACCGCAATCCGTTCGTGTCCCAGCCCGTACAGATGCTCCATCACCGCGCGTGCGGCGGCGGCGTTGTCGATGTGGACGCTGGGGATGCCCAGCGCGGGGTCGAACTCGCAGCCGTTGACCACCGGTGCGGCGGCGCCGCGCTGCTCGACGATCTCGCGCGCGGTCGGTGGCAGGCGATGGCCCAGCACGATCATGCCGTCGGCCTCGTTGCGCCGGAGCATCTGCGCGTAGCGCTCCTCGCGGTCGGGTTGATGCTGGGTATCGCCCAGCAGGACCGCATAGCCCACCGCCTGCGCGGCCTCCTCCGCCCCCTGCAGGATCTGCGCGAAGAACGGATTGGCGATGTCCGGGACGGTGACCAGGATCTTGCCGCTGCGCTGGGTCTTGAGCGTGCGCGCCACCGTGTTGGGCACATAGCCCAGTGCGGCGGCGGCCTGCTCGATGCGCGCGCGGGTGGCCGGCAGCACCTTGTCCGGCCGGGAAAGCGCGCGCGACACCGTACCGGCGGACACGCCGACGTGTTTTGCGATGTCGTAGATGGTGGCCATGGCGTTAGTCCTCCTGCCCGCTGTGCACTGCACAACAGGTCCTGCGTAAGCCCCTGCTAGGATAATGCAATCGATTGCATCGAGGGCGAATCACGTTGAAGACGCTCAAGGGTCCAGCGCTGTTCCTGGCGCAGTTCATCGGCGACACAGCTCCTTTTGATCGGCTGGACACGCTGGCCGGATGGGCCGCGGGTCTGGGCTATTCTGGCGTACAAGTCCCCACCTCCGCGCCCCACCTGTTCGACCTGGCGGAGGCGGCGCGCAGCCAGGCGTACTGCGACGACATTGCCGGCATGCTGGCCGGGCACGGCCTGCAGATCACCGAACTGTCGACCCACCTGCAGGGGCAGTTGGTTGCCGTCCATCCTGCCTACGACAGCCTGTTCGACGGATTCGCGCCACCGGACAAGCGCGGCAACCCGGCCGCCCGCCAGGCCTGGGCGGTGGAGCAGCTGCGGCTGGCGGCGCAGGCCAGCCAGCGCCTGGGGCTGACCGCGCATGCCACGTTCTCCGGTGCATTGGCCTGGCCCTACTTCTACCCCTGGCCGCAGCGCCCGCCGGGACTGGTGGAAGAAGCCTTCGCCGAACTCGGCCGTCGCTGGCGCCCGATCCTGGATGCGTTCGATGCCTGCGGCGTTGACCTGTGCTTCGAGATCCACCCGGGCGAGGACCTGCACGATGGTGCGACCTTCGAGCGCTTCCTCGATGAGGTCGACCACCATCCCCGCGCGAAGATCCTGTACGACCCCAGCCACCTGCTGCTGCAGCAGATGGATTACCTCGGTTTCATCGACCGCTACCACGCGCGCATCGGCATCTTCCACGTCAAGGACGCGGAACATCGCCCCAGCGCAAGCAGCGGCGTGTACGGCGGCTACCAGGACTGGATCGACCGTCCGGGCCGGTTCCGTTCACCCGGTGACGGCCAGATCGACTTCAAGGCGATCTTCTCGAAGTTCGCGCAGTACGACTTCCCCGGCTGGGCGGTACTGGAATGGGAGTGCTGCCTGAAGCACCCGGAAGACGGCGCGCGCGAGGGTGCCGCCTTCATCCGCGACCACCTCATCCGCGTGACCGAACGCGCCTTCGATGACTTCGCCGACAGTGGCACCGACGCCGCATCACTGCACCGCATGCTGGGAATCTGAGCCAAGACCGCCCCGGGAGGGCAAGCCATGACGCACGCCATGTCGCGCCTGGGCGCGATGATGTTTCTGCAGTTCTTCATCTGGGGGGCGTGGTTCGTCACCCTGGGCACCTACCTGGTGCAGGGCCCGCTGCAGGCCAGCGCGAGCCAGGTGGCGACCGCGTTCCTCAGCCAGTCGATCGGCGCCATCGTGGCGCCGTTCCTGGTCGGGCTGATCGCGGATCGCTACTTCGCGGCGCAGCGCATTCTTGCGGTACTGCATCTGGCCGGTGCCGCGCTGATGTGGCTGGCGTCCACGGCAACCAGCTTCAGCATGTTCTCTGCGTGCGTCATGGGCTACATGTTGCTGTTCATGCCGACCCTGGCACTGGCCAACAGCGTGGCCATGCGGCACATGCAATCACCCGAAAAGCAGTTCCCGCTGGTCCGCGTGGCCGGCAGCATCGGCTGGATCGTGGCGGGCGTGCTGATCGGCTGGCTGGGCTGGGAACAGGCGCATCGGCTTGAGCTGACGTTCCGGATGGCGGCGGCGGCGTCGCTGGTGCTCGGGCTGTATGCGTTCACCCTGCCGCACACACCGCCACTGGCGCAGCAGCGCGATGCCGGGCTGGGGCAGATCCTGGGGCTGGATTCGCTGCGGCTGCTGAAGTCGCGCGCCTACCTGGTGTTCTTCCTGGCCTCCATCGCCATCTGCATCCCGCTGTCGTTCTACTACAACTTCACCAATCCCTATCTCAACGACCTCGGCGTGCGCGGCGCGGCAGGCCTGCAGTCGCTGGGCCAGGTTTCCGAAGTGCTGCTGATGCTGGCCATGCCGTTCCTGTTCGTTCGGCTGGGGGTGAAAACCATGCTGGCGGTCGGCATGGCCGCCTGGGTGGTGCGCTACGCGCTGTTCGCCTTCGGCGATGCAGGTGGCGGTTTCCCGCTGCTGGTGATCGGCATCGTGCTGCACGGCATCTGCTACGACTTCTTCTTCGTCACCGGCCAGATCTACACCGATGCACATGCCGGCCCTGCCGCGCGCAGCAGCGCACAGGGGTTCATCACCCTGGCCACCTATGGCGTGGGCATGTTGATCGGCACCTTCCTGTCCGGCGCGGTGGTGGAGCACTTCACCACCGAGGCCGGTCCCGACTGGCAGCAGATCTGGCTGTTCCCGGCCGCTGTTGCGCTGGTGGTGCTGGTCGCCTTCCTGCTGCTGTTCCGCGACCGGCCGGCGGCTGCGGCCGCGCCCTCCATACCCTGAGGATCCCCGTCGATGCCCAAGCTTGGAATCGCCATCGTCGGCACCGGCATGATCGGCGCCGTGCACCGCCGCGCGGCCTTGCTCGCCGGCGCCGAGGTACGCGGCGTGGCCGCCTCGTCACCGCAGCGCGCGCATGAGGCAGCGCACTCCTGGAATGTCCCGCGCGCCTACCGGGATATCGAGGAGGTGATCGCCGATCCGCAGGTACAGGTGGTGCACGTGTGCACGCCCAACCATCTGCACCGCGCCATGGCACAGGCTGCGCTGGAAGCCGGCAAGCACGTGATCTGCGAGAAGCCGCTGGCGACGACGCTGGACGATGCGCAGGCGCTGGCGGTACTGGCCGCCTCGACCGGATTGGTTGCCACCGTCCCCTTCGTCTACCGCTACCACCCGGTGGTGCGCGAGGCCCGTGCACGCATCGCCCAGGGTGACCTGGGGCCGCTGCACCTGATCCATGGCAGTTACCTGCAGGATTGGCTGCTGGACCCGGCCAGCAACAACTGGCGCGTGGACCCGGCGCTGGGCGGCACCTCGCGCGTGTTCGCCGACATTGGTTCGCACTGGTGCGACCTGGTCGAATGGGTCAGTGGCGAGCGCTTCACCGAAGTGAACGCGGCGTTTGCCACGGTGATCGCCGAACGCAGCGCCGTCACCGGCCAGAGCTTCAGCACACCGGCAGCGAACGGCGCGACGCAGGCGGTCGCGAGCGAGGACGTGGCGACGGCGATGTTCAGGACCGGCGCCGGTACGCTGGCGTCGTTGACGGTGAGCCAGGTTTCGGCCGGACGCCGCAACCGCCTCTGGTTCGAGATCGACGGCGCCAACGCCAGCATCGCCTTCGACCAGGAGGACGCCGAGCGGCTGTGGATCGGCCTGCCCGACCAGCGCGAGGAAATCTTCGTGCGCGGGCCCGGCGCGGGCACTGCCGAACAGCGCCGGTTGTCGGCGCTGCCGGCCGGGCACGCGCAGGGCTACGCCCAGTGCTTCGAGGCGTTTGTCGCCGACACCTATCGCGCCATCGACGGCGAGCGGCCGCAGGGCCTGCCCACCTTCGAGGACGGCATGCGTTCGGCGCGGATCGTTGATCGCGTCATTGCATCGGCCAGGTCACGCGCCTGGACCACCATCGGTTGAATCCCGGGAGGATCTGTTGATGAAAGCCCTTGTCCGTCGAAGTGCAAGCCTCGTCCTGCTGCTCGCGGCGCTGCCCGCCTTCGCAGTCGAAGCCGCCAGCGCGCAGAAGCCGATAGCGGTGCAGATGTACACCCTGCGCAATGCCGGCTCGCTCGAGCAACAGTTGAAGATCGTCCACGATGCCGGTGTGCACGCGGTGGAAACCGTCGGCACGCAGAACGTCAGTGCCGCGGAACTGAAGCAGCTGCTGGACCGGTATTCGATCAAGGCCATTTCATCGCATGTGCCGCTGGCCGAGCTGCGCAGCAACCTGGATGGGGTGGTGACCTTCAACCGGTCGATCGGCAACACCACGCTGGTGGTGCCGTACCTGGACAGGAAGGAACGCCCGAGCGATGCCGCCGGCTGGACCGCCCTGGGACAGGAACTGGGCCGGATCGCGAAACAGGTGCGCGGCAAGGGCATGCGCCTGGCCTATCACAACCACGACTTCGAGCTGGTCGACTTCGATGGCAGGACCGGGCTGGAACTGCTGTTTGCCGCCGCCGGCCCCGACCTGCAGACCGAGCTGGACCTGGCCTGGGTCGCGCGTGCGGGCCTGGACCCGGCGGTGATGCTGGGAAAGTTCCGCGGCCACGTATTCGCGGTACACGCCAAGGACAATGCGCTCAAGGGCCAGGCCGAAGACGAAGGCGGATTCGCTGCGGTCGGCCAGGGCGTACTGGACTGGAACACGATCCTGCCTGCTGCGAGGGGCGCCGGCGTGCATTGGTACATCATCGAGCACGACCAGCCACGCGAGCCGGCCAAGGTCGTCCAGGCCGGCGCCGACTATCTGCGTGAACACCTGACCACCAATACGCCTGCCCGTGCGCGGCGCTGACGCATCAAGGAGCCCCACATGAAAATGATCCTGGCAATGGCGGTGGCCCTGGGCGGCATGAGTGTTGCGACAGCCGCCTGGTGCAAGGGCGACCCGGCTGCGGGAGCAAAGCTCTACACCGCGAACTGCGTGGCCTGCCACGGCGCCGATCGCGCGGGCATGCCGGGCGCGTTCCCGGCACTCACCGACATCGGCAAGCGCATGGCACCTGCACAGATCAAGGAAAAGATCAGCAAGGGCGGCGGCCTGATGCCGCCCTTCTCCCAGCTGTCACAGCAGGAGATAGACGATATCGCCAGCTACCTGGCGAAGTAAGCGGCCGGCGGCCACGCCAGCCGCATGCCACTACAGCTCGCGCACCCAGATGTTGCGGTAACTGACCCTGGAGTCATGCTCCTGCAGATAGAGCGGCGCACACGCATGGGGCGAATACGAGGGCGCCCCGATGTACTCGGTCTTGCCTGCCAGCACGGTGTCATCCTGCACCAGCACGCCGTTGTGCAGCACCGTGATGCGCGCGGGCGACACAAGCCCACCGCCCACCGAGAAGCGCGGTGCCTTCCAGATGATGTCGTAGGCCTGCCACTGGCCCGGCGCGCGCGAGGCATTCACCCGCGGCATGGCCTGCTTGTAGATGGAGCCCGCCTGGCCATTGGCATAGGTCGGGTTGTTGTAGCTGTCGAGCACCTGCAGTTCATACAGTTCCTGCAGGAAGATCCCGCTGTTGCCCCGGTTCTGGCCGTCGAAGCCCTTCGTGTCAGTGGGCGTGCGCCACTCCACATGCAGCTGGACATCGCAGAAGCGTTGCCGGGTGCGGATGCCCTTGCTGCCCGGAACGACGGTCATGGCGCCCCCGGCAACCTTCCAGGGCACGCGTCCGCCCTGCTCCGATTCCCACGCGGAGACATCCTTGCCATCGAACAGCACGATCGCGTCGGAGGGGGCCTTGCCTGGCGGCGTGGCCACGACAGCGGGCACGGGGGTCCACACTTCGGTCTTCTTCGGGTCGCGCGCAGCGTCGGCACTGTCCTGCGCGAATGCAGATGCAGCGGCCAGCAGGCCAACAGTGATCAACGCAGGGCGGATCATCAGGGTGGTGTCCATCAGCTGGTCCCCCACGCGGGCGTACCGGGGACATAGGCGAGGTCGCCGTCGTAGCGGCCGGGCACCGCGACGTACTGCAGCACGCCGGTCGCCCCGACCTTGGAGGTGAAGAAGCCGAAGATGGCCAGCTGCTTGATCATCGTGAAGTAATGCGGCATCGCCTCGCCCTCTTCAGGCGTACCGGTCTCGGTCACGTCGGCAGAGCGCGCCTTGGCTTCGGCGTCCAGCGTTCGCAGCAACTGGGTGCGGGCTTCCGGCGCAAGCGCCACAAACCGGCCGCCGGCGCGCTTGTCGATATCGACCAGGCCTGCCCGGAACGTTGCCTGCTGCCGGGCGGTGTAGCAATCGCTGACGAAGGTCGCCATGAACAGGCCAGCGCCGGCATCCTTCGCCCCTGGCGTCCGGGTCCGCGGCAGGATGGTCTCGGCGATCTCGTCCAGCGTGCCGATGTCGGCATCGGAGAACAGGGTCTTCACCGGTGCCGCAGCGGCGTTTCCCTGCGCGAGCGCAGGCAGGCCGACCATGGCCGCGCCGGTGGCGGCAACGATCATCTTCAACAGTTCGCGGCGATCCATCAGAGGTTCCCCGCTTTCAGTTCGCGTACCGCGTGGTCGGCCGCGCGCGCGGTCAGCGCCATATAGGTCAGCGAAGGATTCACGCAGGCGCTGGAGGTCATGCAGGCACCGTCGGTCACATAGACGTTGGGCGCATCCCAGACCTGGTTGTGCGCGTTCAATACCGAGCTCTTCCGGTCACGTCCCATGCGTGCGGTCCCCATCTCGTGGATGCCCTTGCCCGGGGCATAGTCGTGGTCGTGCATCTTCACGTCCTTGACGCCAGCCGCCTCCAGCATCTCGGCAGCATCGGCGGCCATGTCCTTGCGCATCGCCAGTTCGTTGGCGCGCATGGACACGTCCATCGCCAGCACCGGCAGCCCCCATTTGTCCTTGCGGTCGTGGTCCAGGCGGATCGTATTGTCGTGGTGCGGCAGCATTTCACCGAACCCGGTCATGCCGATGCGCCAGTCGCCCGGTACGGTCAGCGCCTCCTTCAGGTCGGCACCGATGTTCAGCTCGGCGATCTCGCGCGACCAGCCGGTGCGGCTGGCACCGCCCTGGTAACCGAACCCGCGCAGGTAGCCGCGCTTGTCGGCCGCGACGTTGCGGAAGCGCGGAATGTAGAAACCGCACGGACGGCGGCCGAAGTAGTACTTGTCTTCGTAGCCCTCGACCCGGCCCGAGGCGCCCGCACCGAAATGATGGTCCATCACGTTGTGCCCCAGCTCGCCCGACGAAGAACCCAGTCCCCCCTCCCACACATCGGTCGCCGAGTTCATCAGCAGCCAGGTCGAATTGAACGACGATGCATTGAGGAAGATGACCTTGGCGGTGTACTGGTAGGTCTGCCCGGTCTCGGCATCGATCACCTCCACGCCGCGCGCACGCTTGCGATCCTTGTCGTAGAGCACTTCCTTGACGATCGAGAACGGCCGCAAGGTCAGGTTGCCGGTCTTCATCGCCGCTGGCAGCGTCGCCGCCTGGGTCGAGAAATAGGCACCGAAGGGACAGCCCAGGATGCACTTGTTGCGGTACTGGCAGTTCACGCGCCCCTGCTCGGGCATCGGCTGGGTGATGTTGGCGGTGCGCGAGTGGATCATGTGCCGCGTTCCGCCAAAGGCCTTCTTGATCCGCGCGGCCACGTCCTTCTCGACGATGTTCAACGGGATCGGCGGCAGGAACTCGCCGTCCGGCAGCACGTCCAGTCCTTCGCGCGTGCCGGCGATGCCGGCGAACCTCTCTACATGGTCGTACCACGGCGCGATGTCGGCATAGCGGATCGGCCAGTCGGTGGCGATGCCATCCTTGAGGTTCGCTTCGAAGTCCAGGTCGGAAAACCGATAGCTCTGCCGGCCCCACATCAGCGAGCGCCCGCCCACGTGGTAGCCACGGAACCAGTCGAAGCGCTTGGTTTCGATGTAGGGTGAGTCCTGCTCGTTGGCCCACATTCCTTCCAGGTTCTCGGCCAGGCCGTAGTCGCGCATCAGCACCGGGAAGGCGGCCTTCATCGCCTGCGTCGGCCGGTTGCGATGCGGGAAGTCCCACGCTTCCTTCATCGCATTGACGTAGTCCTTGACGTGCTCGATGTTGCGCCCGCGTTCCAGCATCAGGACCTTCAGGCCCTTCTCGGTCAGCTCCTTCGCTGCCCAACCGCCACTGATTCCCGAGCCAACAACAATGGCGTCGTAGTGATTATCTGCCATGGTCTCTCACCTGGGTGGATATCGTTTCAGACGTCGCAGAGGCGGATCGCCTCGCGCAATGAGGCAACGGGATCGGGCGCTGCAGGCGTGAATTCCTGCGCCAGATACCCCTTGAAACCGGTGTCGCGGATCGCGCGACAGATGGCCGGATAGTGGAGCTCCTGCTGGTCTCCAATCTCGTTCCGGCCCGGCACGCCTGCAGTGTGGTAATGCTTGAAGCAGGCGTGATGCTTGCCGATGGTGGCGATGATGTCGCCCTCCATGATCTGCATGTGGTAGATGTCGTAGAGCAGGCCGAAGTTGTCCGAGCCGAGCCGCTGGCACAGCTCCACGCCCCAGGCCGAGTGATCGCACAGGTAGTCGTGGTGATCGACCCTGGAGTTCAGCAGCTCCATCACCAGCACCACGCCGCGCTTCTCGGCATGCCCGAGGATGCGCTTGAGGCCCGCCTCGGCATTGGCCATGCCGTCCTGCGGGTCCATGCCGTTGCGGTTGCCGGAGAAGCAGATGAGGTTGCGGTAACCGGCATCGGCGACCAGGTCGATGTGCCGCGTGTAGCGCTCCACCAGCGGGTCGTGGAATTCGCGGCCGGCAAAGCCCTTGGTCAGGCCCAGCTCCGCGCCATTGCACATCGAGCTGTAGACGCCATTCGCCTTCAGCGTGGGCCAGTCTTCCGGGCCGACCAGGTCGATGGCGGCGAAGCCGATGTCCTTCACCGTCGTGCAGAGCTGGGCGACCGACAGCTGCGGGAAGGTCCAGCGGGCCACGGAGTGTTGCAGGTTGCCCTTGAGCGCTGCAGTGGCGGCGAATGCAGGCAACGCTCCCGCAATACCCAGGGCTACGCCTCCCGCAACCGCCATGCGCAGCGCATCACGCCGCGTGAGCCCCATCGCCGGGGCCGGTCTGATCGAATGGATGGACATCCACCTACCGGCCTCCCAACCGGTATCAAACGCAACGATTCACAGCAATGCAATCGATTGCACCATAGGGGAGGAAATTGCCTGTTTGCAAGTCGCGGCGCACGAAAACTGATGCTGCGGAGCACAATGCCAACGACATCGCGCAGAAAGAAAAGCCCCGCATTGGCGGGGCTTTCTTTTCTAACCAAATCAGTCGCCTGAGATGAAATCTACTGGTTTTTTGCTCAAGCGAGCGAACAAAATCAGTACTTCTTCAACGCCCCGAGCCTATGCATTGGCCCTTTTCTCGGAAGCATTGAATGATCACTGGGCGTTCGTAGGCTCACGAACCATATCAACCAGTTCCTGGATGTCTTCGTTCTGCATCCGGGTGCACCCCGCCGCCAGGGCCCAGCCCTGCCTCGGAGACGGCGGATTGCAGAACTGCATAGCTCGCGACGGCGAGCGACAGTAGTCAACCAAGCCAAGGCTTCGCGAAACGCGTACGCATCAGCTTTTTCCGATGACCGACTCAGACGCCGTCACAGTCACCACCTGCATTGGCTAGTCGGATAACTTCACGCAGGGAACCCTGGATGTCCGCCACTGAGCTGCAAATGTTCTCGGGCGCCACGTCGAACTTTGCAGGGCCGGCCCGACGCTTGAAAGCAGCAAATTCGGACATGCATTGCCCTGCCAGCTTCTTGGCATCCAGCTTCGACGCGGCCTGAACCACTGAATTGCCCTGCGCAGCGAGGTAGCACTTGTAGTCCTCTGAAAGCGCTCCATCCATACGGAATCGCGACAGTTCAACCAAGTGCAGAGGAGCGGCAGCACTCCTGCTGCCCCCTATCAAGGCGAGACCAAGCTCAGCACCGTCTGCTCCTGCACAAGCATATGGCGTCTGAGAGCACAGTGACTTGCTCTCGGAACTTTTGTGCACCACCAGCGAGGCAAGAATAGAGTGTTCGGCCATCTCAATGTCCGCCGCGAGTCTCTCTGACAGCGGACGGGCAGCTAGCGAGGACCCAAATTGAGCACAAAAGACGAAGCACGAAATCAGTGCGGTGGTTTTCATCGACTCACCAGAAACGTCGGAAAGGCGCGCAAACTGACACATCTTAACTCTCCACTCCTGCTCGGGGGCGAATCAAGAACAGCACTCTCGCGCAAAAACTTGAGAAACTCATCGAAGACAACGCTGCCAGCCAGGCACGGCTCGGAGAGCAACCTAACCAAAGCGTAGAGCTCGTGACGTCGAGCGAAAGTAATCGATCAATCCGAGGCTTCGCGATTAGCGAACGCTTCAGCTATTCGTCTTCGTCACCTGCAGCCTCAACGCTATTGTTGATGAACTGGAGTGCCTTGCGGTGCTCTTCAAGGACCGTGTCGTGAGCGGGCATTCCAGGACGAGCAACCTTAGAGAAGGCATGAATGACCTCCTTAACTTCCTCGTATCGCTCCAACCGAAGCAAGCAATCCACCAATCCAGACGCGACCAACACATCGTGAGGACGAAGCTTCTCAAGCCCACGAAGTGCCCACAGGGACAACTCAGTATCATCGCTCCGAAACCCAATCCCAACAAGAAACAACCACGCGGCGTCACAAGCAGGTTCGCGCTTTACAAGATTCAAAAGGTGGTAACGCGCGCCATTGTCGTCACCCGCCTCAAGCATCTTGGTAATTTCATTAATATCCATCAAGATCGCTCTGCTTCATTAACTTCTGACACCGATAGGGAACGCACCCAAGCATGCAGCGCGCCAAGTTCCCACCCCAGACGCCCGGCTGATCGAAATCACCCTTAGCGCGCGTGCAGGTAGTCTTACAGCCCTGAATATGGCTTTGGCAATCAGCAATGAAGTCATCGTCATCTCCGTCGGCACACGCAGATCTGATCAATGCAACAGCCATCTGCGACGCTGGGCTATTCGGATTCAGAATACCGTTCGGACCAACCCCCAGCATCTCACCCGCCTTAAGAGCATTCCTAAGGCTATCGCTGTTGAACTTTGGACCAAAATCCCAATTGCCGTTCGGATTGCTGAGGTCGCCCCCATTGTACGCCCCAACGGCCCCCGGGGCGCCCGTGACCACCGGGGGCGGGGGCGGGGGCAGTAAAGGAATGGCCAGCATCCCATCGGGGTCAACCGAGGTGAGAGGGTTGCCCTTCACGTAGCCGTAGGTGCTGATTCCCCCCTGCAATCCGAGCGGGTCTGACGTCACGAAGCGGCCACTGGCGGGATCGTAGTCACGCTGAACGTTGTAGTGAAGGCCGCTCTCAGCGTCGTATCGCTGCCCAGGGAAGCGCATCGCGAACTCAAAAAGCGTGCCGTCCTGGTCCGGATCCTCGTTTGGTGCCGTCACACCGAACGCTTCCCCCTTCAGATCCCAACTCCAAACTGCGACGTCACGGGCTGGGTCAACGACAACGCGAGGGGTGCCCAGATGATCCGGCTGAACGTAGTAGAGCGCGCTACCCTTCAGCAATCCGACAGGCAGGTTGTCCAACCAGATCACCTGCTGACGCGCAATACCCGCCTGGTCGTATTCCCCCAGCCATTGCCCGCGCTCATCGTAGAGACTCAGTGCTGAGGCACCTCCAGCCTTGCGGGTTATCTGCTGGCCAAGATCGTTGTAATGATATTCCGCAGCAACCGTGCCGTTTCGCTTCACCGCACTCAGGCGTCCCATTGCATTGTAAGCAAACTCCCGTTCCACGCCTTGGATCGAAAGCGTGTTGCCAGTCGCATCGTAGGCACGCGACACGCCCCCGACGCTTTGCAGGCGGTGACTGTCGGACGGATAGACGTAGGCTTGATCAGCTCCATTGACCTTCGCAGACATGCGATTGCCCGTGGCGTCGTAGGAGTAGCTGTCGATGATCGAGCCAGTGGCCGCATCCTTGAAAGCAGTCAGTCGGCTCAAGGCGTCGTAGGTCAGCGATACAGACGCTGCCCCAGTCCCGCCGGCGGTAAGGCCGGTCAACTCGCCCACAGCACTGAACGAGAAGGCTGCATTCAGTGCTCCCGAGCCACTGCCGATCAACGCCGACGGACGGTAATCCTGGTCAACGTCTCGCGCCAGTGTACGCCCGTTGCCGTAGGCCCAGCCTGCAGAGGGGCCGAAGGGATGGCGCTTTGCACTGGAAAGCAACACGACACGAGCAGCACCCGGTCGAGTCACGCCGATCTCGGTGATCATGCCGGCTGCATCTCGCTTGTAGTCCGCCACCGTTCCGTCAGGATAGGTGACAGAACGAAGTCGGCCAGCATTGGTATAGGTATAGCTGACGCCTACGCTCTGCCCCGATGACGTCTGCACCTTGCGCGTCACATTTCCGGCGCGATCGTAGCAATACTGGGTTTTAGCGCCGTCATCCTGCATGGATGAGAGCCGCCCGCTTGCAAACGACTCACCAGCTGAGCAGATGGTCTCGACTTGGTCATACACGTATGACGCAACAATCGCTTCGTTCCCATAAACCTTGCGCACCACGCGCCCCAGGGCATCGTATGTGTAGCTGCTAGCCGTGCCATTGGCGTCAACCTGCCTCGCCGGCTGCCCTGCACTGTTGTAACTGGCAGTGGTTGCGCCCGTGTCGGGGCTCTGACGGCTCAACAAGTCGCTCAATCCTGAATAGCCGTAAATGGTCGCCAGGCCTTTGGGATCGACAACCTTGGTGGTCCGGCCTTCGGCGTCATACTCGTATCGCGTCTCGACCGCCAACCCGGCAACATCCTGAAGCACCCTGCTGGGCCTTCCATAGGGATCGTAGTCAAACTGTGTCTTGCGCTTCAGGGCATCGGTGATGAGCTGGACGTTGTTCGCCAGGTCATAAGTAAAGTCGGTTGAATTCCCCGCTGCCGTCTTCTGGGACACCAGTTGCCCCAACTTGTTGTAAACGCGAGAGAGCGAACGCTTCAGTCCACCACCTGCGTCGAACACCTCCTCTTTGGTGCGATTGCCTGCCACATCGAGGGTGTAGCGAATGTGGTTCCCGGCCCCGTCATTGATCTGGACGAGACGGTGCGCATCGTCGTAGGTGTAGCTGAGGGATACTCCGTCGGGGTCAACAACCGATGCGACATTGCCTGTCGCATCATAGGAAAGGGAGGTCACTCGATCGTTGGTAGACGCAGTTCCGTCCACGCTGCTCCGCTCGGTTATCGAGGTGAGCTTGCCTCGAGTGGAATAGCCAAAATCATGGATCGTGCCGGTCGCGTCTCGAAGGCGGCTGACACGTCCATTTCGGTCGTAGGCCAGCCGTGTCGTCACTTGACCCAAGGCATTGGTCTCGGTCTGAAGGTCACCAGCGCGGTGGCAGGAGCCCCCGAGAACGCCGCAACCCGACTCATCCGCGGTCAGGTAGTAGCTGTACCCGGTAACGTCCTGAACATCGGACCGCGGCCCGTCTTCGGCAAGGACAAGACCGACTTGCGGGCAGTGGGTGGCATCCACCGCCGAGCAGTAGGCGGTAGTCCATTGACGAACCCCAGCGGGTGCATTGGTTGCAGTTCCGCACACATACCCGACCGCAGCCGAATTGGCAGGATCCACCTCGCACCGCGCGACCTCCAGGCCCAACGCGTTGTACTTCCATGAGCTGCTGGAAACGGCCACGCCCGCAGAGTTCTTTACCACCCGACTAAGGGGCGAACGCAGTGCGCTATCCCACGTGGTCGTCGTGGTGCGCTGCTGGGGGGTGTCGGCGGCGTCAACCTGTTCGGCCAGCAACCCGTCTGCCGTGTAAGTGGTCCTTGTAGTGATTCCCTTGAAGTCCGTGACCGACGCCGGGTAGCCGTTCACGTCATAGGTCATGGCCTTGTAGGGTTGGTTGCATTGGTCACCGCAGGCGGCCGAACCGCCCGCGGGCATCAGACGCCCCTTTCCTGTATCCACGAAGCCCAACTTGGAAGTTGCTCCGAGTGGCCCCTTGACAGTTACTGGCAGCGTTCCCTTCCACGTGGAAGCGGCATAGTCCAGGGTTGTGGTATCAACGCCGCCGGCGAACTCCGCGTGATAAGCGCGATGGGTGTAGTCGAATTTGATGGTCTCGTAACGGACGCCTTTCTCATCCACAATCCCTGTGAGGAAGGACGTGCCTGCGACAGTGGGGCTGTTGGCTGTTTCGTTGTAGATGTAGCCCTTGCTTGTGGCGTCCGGATAGGTCACCGAGGCAAGCTGTCCTGCGGGGTTGTAGCCAAATGTTTGCGATGCACCGTCTGGCAACATCATCGTGGTCAATCGCGATGAGGCATCATACTTAAAGCTCAACGTGCGCCCGCTGGCGTCGCCAACGGTCAACAGGAGTCCAGCGACTGGCGCCACGTCCGCCGGCGTGGTTGCGTCCGAATACTGCAAGGACAGAAGCTTCTTGCCAGCAGCGTCGTAGACTTCCTTCAGCAAGCCTGTCGCATCGTAGATTTCGGTTTGGCGGTTCGCCGCCAACTGCAATGCATAGCCGGTGCCCGCCTCTCGATCAACGAGCACGTCTGCGACATCGGCGTCGACAGTCCAGCCGCTTGAGGTTCGAGTGAACCGCTCTGAACTGCCATCCGGCCGAATAGCACGGATGAACGTGTATTCTCCGGCCGCTCCAGTATTGGAAGCTAGCACCTCAAGTCGCCGATCAAACAGGTGGCGCCACTGAGGCCCCAAGGAAGAACCCGGAGCACGGGGAGAACTGTTGTAGAACCGCCGGAACATCAGGCCTGACGGAGATTCGAAGTCGGTTTCCTGCCGGTAAAAGTTGCCGGTAGACGTATTGATCGGATCGCCCTCAAACGGGCTCCCTGGGTCACGGGCATTGGCCTTTGAAGCACTGTCAGCAGCACCACGAGCCCCGGTTCCATCGGTTGCAGAGCCAAGCCCGGCTGAACAGCGTTTCTGACACCCTCCGAAATTCTTCTGGGGCTGTCCAATCAATATCTCGGAAGCAAAAACATTGTCACTTGCACTCCCGTTGACGTAGATCGTCGCCGCCCAGCCATCGTTGCCGTATCGCACGGTAACAACGGGCGGCTTGGTGCACTTAGGGTCCTGTTGGCAAGGGGCTTGGATCTTCCCGACCAGGAAGTTGACCGCAGCGCCGACGCTCTCAAACGAGCCAACCCCGCGGAACGACTGGACCTTATAGGGAGGGCCGTAGTAGGTGGCTGCACTTGCAGTCGATGTACCGCCTAATGCTAGGCAGAAGGAGAGAATTGCGGCAGCCTTGTGGCTGCGCAGGGGCATTGCAAATGCCATTGGTACACACTCCATGTGAAAGACAACTGGCAAGTCCGGCCAAAGGATTCCATCCGACATCAGTCCTTAATGCGCGGAACGAACATCTTGTCCCCCCAACCTTGCTGGGGATGGGCAAATCCTAGAGCAAGCTAATGACAGATTTTGTGCGACAAGACAATCTTTGGAGAAGCACACCGCAATTGAGCATAGGCCCGCGGTAACCGTGTCCACAGGGTGTGCGACAGCCACGCGCCAGCTCGTTAGGCTTATGCCTGTCCTTCGCACGCCGTATCAAGACCCGACGAAGCCATGCACCAGCGATGGGCTCGAGCAGACGGCTTTCCCGTGCCGCTCTCCATTCTGATTCGCTATGGTGTGTCGCCAGTCATCCATCAACACCCTGCCGCAAGTAGAAGGTTAGATCACGGCTGGATTCTGCCTAACGAAAAAAAGGCCCCCATCCACAACGATGAGGGCCTCTATCAACACTAAAACCGTCAAGTAGGAATCAGAACGGAATATCGTCGTCAGCGAAGTCGTCCATCGGCGGCGCCTGCTGCGGCTGCGGGCGCTGGTTGCCGCCCTGGTTGCCGTAACCCCCGCCCTGGTTGCCGCCCTGGTTGCCATAGCCACCGCCCTGGCCGCCACGCTGGCCACCGCCGCCACCGCCATACTCCTGGCGCGGCGCCTGCTGGCGCTGCGGACGATCGCCGCCGTAGTTGCCACCACCACCGCCACCGCCTTCACCGCGGCCGCCCAGCATCTGCATTTCATCGGCGATGATGTCGGTGGAGTACTTCTCCACGCCGTCCTGGCCGGTGTACTTGTCGTAGCGCAGGCTGCCTTCGACGTAGACCGAGCTGCCCTTGCGCAGGTACTCGCCGGCGATCTCGCCGAGCTTGCCGAAGAACACCACGCGGTGCCATTCGGTGCGCTCCTGCTGGTTGCCATCCTTGTCCTTGCGGACGCTGGTGGTGGCCAGGCTGATGCGGGTGATCGCCATGCCGCCCTGGGTGTATTTCACGTCCGGGTCGTTGCCGAGATTGCCGACCAGGATGACTTTGTTGATGCCGCGCGCCATAGGTACCTTCGTCCGTTGTCCAGGGGCAGACCGCCAGTGATAGCACAGCCCCGGGCGGGGTGCAGTACGCTGAGCCGCCCCTGGTGAAATTTGGGGGAATGCGAGAACGACGCATCTTACCATTGCCGCCGCCTTCCGCCCGGTCAGGAGACCCCGACCGCACCGAAGGATCAGGCTGATTTCCTTGTCCGGCAATAACTTACCTGCGCCCAGGCCGACGCCCGGAGGGGCATTCGCGTCTGCGCATGGCATCATGCCCGGGCACCTCCCACATGCCCGCTCCGCCCACACATGACGATCAAAGGCAAAGCCACCTCCCTGGACATCGCCCACCTGGCCGGGGTCTCCCAGCCGACCGTGTCGCGGGCCCTGCGTGGCAGCCCGATGGTCAACGCCGAGACCCGTGAGCGCATCCTGCGCATTGCCCGCGAGCTGAACTACAAGGTCGACAAGAATGCCTCCAGCCTGCGCCTGCGCAATGCCGGCACGCTGGCCCTGCTGTTCTTCGAGGACCCGACCAACGACGACTCGCTGATCAACCCGTTCTTCCATTCGATGCTGGGCTCGATCACCCGCGCCTGCGCCCTGCACGGGCAGGACCTGCTGGTCTCGTTCCAGCAGCTGTCCACCGACTGGCAGGCCGATTACGAGGACAGCAACAAGGCCGACGGCATCATCCTGCTCGGCTACGGCGACTATCACGAATCGCGCGACCGCCTGCAGCGGCTGGTCGAACAGGGCACGCACTTCGTGCGCTGGGGCGCCGCCCTGCCCGGCCAGCCCGGTGTCTCGATCGGCAGCGACAACTTCCAGGGCGGGCATGACATCACCACCCACCTGCTGCAGCAGGGCTGCCGCCGCATCGCCTTCCTCGGCCATGCCTCCAGCCACTACCCCGAATTCCAGGAGCGCTACCGCGGCCACGTCGCGGCCCTGCAGGACCACGGCCTGGCCGCCGAACCGGCGCTGCAGCACGATGCGATCACCACTGAAGCCTCCGGCCAGGAAGCCTGCCAGGCCCTGTTGGCGCGCGGCGAGCCGATCGATGCGATCTGCGCGGCCAGCGACCTGATCGCCATCGGTGCGATGCGCGCCCTGCGCGAGGCCGGGCTGCGGGTGCCGCAGGACGTGGCGGTGACCGGCTTCGACGACATCCCGCTGGCCGCTTCGGTATCCCCCGCGCTGACCACGGTGCAGCAGGACACCAAGCAGGCCGGCCAGCTGCTGGTGGAACGCCTGCTGGCGCTGATCGGCCGGCAGCCGGTGGACAGCCAGAGCATCCCGGTGAAGCTGGTGGTGCGCGAATCATCCCTGCGCGGGTAAGCGCCGCTGGGCCGGCGCGCTGGCCAACGCACGACGGCGGGATTCTCCCCCCATGACCAACGGCGGATGCGCACGGAGGCGGTTGCGCGGATAACGCGCAGACATTGCCCATGGAAAGGTGTACGTCGCATGCTGAAGATCGATTCGCTGTCCAAGACGTACGCCAACGGCGTGCATGCCCTCAACAACGTCACCCTGGACATCCCGCGGGGCATGTTCGGCCTGCTCGGCCCGAACGGCGCCGGCAAGTCCTCGCTGATGCGCACGCTGTCCACCCTGCAGGAGGCCGACAGCGGCACGGTGACGCTCAGCATTCCGGGCGAGGCGCCGATCGACGTGCTGCGCGACAAGGACGCCGTGCGCCGTCGGCTGGGCTACCTGCCGCAGGATTTCGGCGTGTACCCGAAAGTCAGCGCGCTGGACCTGCTGGAGCATTTCGCAGTGCTCAAGGGCCTGACCCAACGCGCGCAGCGCCGCGAGGTGGTCGATGGGCTGCTGCAGCAGGTGAACCTGTGGGATGCCCGCAAGCGCAAGCTGGGCACCTACTCCGGCGGCATGCGCCAGCGCTTCGGCATTGCCCAGGCGCTGCTGGGCGACCCGCGGCTGGTGATCGTCGACGAGCCCACCGCCGGCCTCGACCCGGAGGAACGCAACCGCTTCCTCAACCTGCTGGCGGCGATCGGCGAGAACGTAGCGGTGATCCTGTCCACCCACATCGTCGAGGACGTGACCGACCTGTGCCCGACGATGGCGATCATGAACAAGGGCCAGGTGCTGCTGACCGGCCGCCCCAGCGAAGCGATCAACGCCCTGCAGCACCAGGTCTGGCGCAAGCAGGTCGATCCTTCGGAGCTGGCCGACCATGAAGCGCGCTACGTGGTGCTGTCGACCCGCCTGGTCGGTGGCCGCCCGGTGATCCATGTGCACAGCGCCAACGACCCCGGCGACGGCTTTGCGGCCGTGGCTCCCGACCTCGAAGACGTGTACTTCCAGCGCCTGCGCCTGCAGGCCCGTGCTCGCGCAGCAGCCTGAGCGGAGCACGCCATGATCCTCGATTTCTTCCGTTTCGAGCTGCGCGAGCAGCTGCGTTCCCCGCTGCTGTGGCTGCTGGCCGGGCTGTTCGCCCTGCTCGCCTTCGCCGCTGCGTCCAGCGACGCCGTACAGATCGGTGGTGGCAGCGGCAACGTGCACAGCAACGCGCCCACCGTGATCGCGCAGATGCTGGGCATCTTCACCCTGCTCGGCATGCTGGTCACCGCCCTGTTCGTCAGCAATGCGCTGCTGCGTGACTTCGAACTGGGCACCGCCGAGCTGATCTTCGCCAGCCCGGTGCAACGCCGCGATTACCTGGCCGGCCGCATCGCCGCCGCCCTGGCTACCGGCCTGCTGTTCTACCTGCTGGTCGCTTTCGGGCTCTGGCTGGCACCGTTCATGCCCTGGGTGGACGCCGAGCGCATGGGGCCGATCAGCTGGCAGGGCTATGCCTGGAGTTTTGCGGTCATCGTCATTCCCAACCTGTTGTTCACCACCGCGCTGCTGTCATTGCTGGCAGCGGTCACGCGTTCAATCCTGTGGGTCTACATCGGGCTGGTGGCCTACCTGGTCCTGTTCGGCGCCAGCGCGGCGGTGCTGCGCGACATCGACAACACCTGGCTGGCGGTGCTCAGCGAGCCTTTGGGCATGCGCGCCCTGTCACGCACCATCCGCTACTGGTCCACCGCCGAGCACAACAGCGGCGTTCCCGGCCTGGCGGGCTACCTGCTGGCCAACCGTGCCCTGTGGCTGGGTGTGACGGCGCTGCTGTTCGCCGCCACGTTCGCCCTGTTCCGCACCGAGCGCAGCGGCAGCGGCCGTCGTCGCTGGGGCCGCCGGCAGGCGCAGCCGGTTGCCGACGCCGCCGCCCTCCGGCCCAACCGCAACCCGTTGCCGCGCGTGGTACCGGCATTCAGCGCGACCACCGCGTGGCAACAGTTCCTGCGCCAGGTGCGCTTCGACACGCGCGGCGTCCTGCGCAGCGTGCCGTTCATCGTGCTGCTGGTGCTGGGCCTGGCCAATTTCCTGCCCAACGCGCTGTTCCGGCAGACCCTGTACGGCACCTCGATCTGGCCGGTCACCTCGCAGATGATCATGGCCCTGCAGGGGGCCTTCAGCTGGCTGCTGGTGATCATCGTGCTGTTCTTCGCCGGTGAGCTGGTGTGGAAGGAACGCAGCGCGCGCATCAACGAAGTGACCGATGCCATGCCGGTGCCGAACTGGGTACCGCTGCTGGCCAAGTTCACCGCACTGCTGGCAGTGATCATCTGCTTCCAGGCCGCCGGTGCACTGGCGGCGATGGGCGTGCAGCTGGTCAAGGGCTACACCCACCTGGAGCCGCTGCTGTACCTGCGCAGCCTGGCGCTGGATTCGGTGATCTACATCCTGATGGGGGGCCTGGCACTGGTGCTGCAGGTGCTCACCAACAACAAGTTCGTCGGTTACGCGCTGCTGATCGTGGTGATGATCGGCCAGGGCGTGCTCGGCATGCTGGACTACACGCAGAACCTGTACACCTTCGGTGGCTGGCCCAACGCTCCCTATTCGGACATGAACGGCTACGGCCACTTCCTGCCGGGGCAGCTGGCATTCCAGGGCTACTGGGCGCTGTTCCTGCTGACCCTGATGTGCCTGGCATCGGCGCTCTGGGTGCGCGGTGTCAGCCAGGGCCTGCGCCAGCGCCTGGTCCTGGCCGGCCGCCGCCTGCGCGGCCCGACCGGCGTCTTCGCCGGACTTGCGGCATTGGCCTTCGCCGGCGTGGGCAGCTGGCTGTACTGGAGCACCAATATCCGCAACGAGTTCATCTCGCCCGACCAGCAGCTGGACCTGCAGGCCCGCTACGAGCGCGAGCTGTCGAAGTACCGCACCCAGCCGCAGCCGCGCATCGTGGCGGTGGACAACCGCGTGGACCTGTTCCCGGAATCGCAGTCGATGGTGATCGATGCGAACTGGACGGTGCGCAATACCCATGCCACGCCGATCCAGGACGTGCATGTCTCGATGGGCGATGACAAGCAGCTGGTCGACGTCGACCTGGGTGGGCAGACGCTGTCGTTGCACGATGCCGATCTCGGCTACCGCATCTACCGCCTGCAGAAGCCGTTGCAGCCGGGCGAAACCCGCAGCGTGCATTTCCGGGTGGTGCAGAAACCCAACGGCATCACCGCCGGGCTGGCGCCGAGCAACATCGTGGACAACGGCACCTTCTTCAACAGCCGCGTGCTGCCCTCGTTCGGCTACAACGAGGGCGCCGAGATCAGCGACCGCAACGAGCGGCGCAAGCGCGGCCTGGGTGAGCCGCGGCGCATGCCCAGGCTGGAGGACGACGCCGCGCGTGCCAACACGTACATTGCCAATGATGCCGACTGGCTCGACTTCCGCACCACGGTCTGCACCGCACCGGACCAGGTGGCGCTGGCCCCGGGCTACCTGCAGCGCGAGACCACGGTCAACGGCCGGCGCTGCTTCAGCTACGCCATGGACCGGCCGATGCTGAACTTCTATGCCTATCTATCGGCACGCTGGGAGGTGCGCAAGGCGAAGTACAAGGACATCCCGATCGAGGTCTACTTCGACCCGGCGCACGGCTACAACGTGGACCGGATGATCGAGGCGGTGCAGAAGTCGCTGGCCTATTACGAGGCGAACTTCACTCCGTACCAGCACCGCCAGGTACGCATCATCGAATTCCCGGGCTATGCCCGCTTCGCGCAGTCGTTCGCCAACACCATCCCCTATTCCGAGGCCATCGGTTTCATCGCCGACCTGCGCGACCCGGACAAGGTGGACTACGTGTTCTACGTGACCGCGCACGAGATCGCGCACCAGTGGTGGGCGCACCAGGTGATCGGCGCCAACGTGCAGGGTGCGACCGTGCTGTCCGAATCGCTGTCGCAGTACTCGGCCTTGATGGTGATGGAGCAGGAATACGGCCGCCAGCACATGCGCCAGTTCCTCAAGCGCGAACTGGACGGCTACCTGTCCGGCCGCGGTGGCGAAGCCATCGAGGAACAGCCGCTGGAACGCGTGGAAAACCAGCAGTACATCCACTACCAGAAGGGTTCGCTGGTGTTCTACCGCCTGCGCGAGGAAATCGGCGAGCAGGCGCTGAACCGTGCGTTGAAGCGCTTCCTGCAGGACAAGGGCTACCAGCAGCCGCCGTACACCACCTCACGCGAGCTGCTGGGCTACATCCGCGCCGAGACCCCGGCCGACCGCCAGCAGCTGGTCACCGACCTGTTCGAGAAGATCAGCTTCTACGACAACCGGGTGATGGCCGCCAGCGCCCGCAAACGTGCTGACGGCCGCTACGACGTGACCCTGGACCTGCATGCCGCCAAGCAGTACGCCGATGGCAAGGGCAGGGAGAGCGACGCGAAGATGGATGACTGGGTCGAGATCGGCGTGTTCACCACCGGACCGTCGGGCAAGGAGCGCGACCAGAAGGTGCTGTACCTGCAGCGCCACCACATCACCAGCGCCGCGCCGAAGATCACGGTGACGGTGGATGAAAAGCCGGACGAAGCAGGCTTCGATCCCTACAACAAGCTGATCGACCGGGTGAGCGATGACAACCGGCGCAAGGTGACGATGTGAAGCAACGGGGCGCCGGCCGATGTGCCGGTGCTCCGCGCGACGCGTGCGGGCTTGGCTTGGCCTTGCTGTAGTGCCGAGCCCTGCCCCGCACACCGTCCACGACAACCGCGAAAGTTCAGCGCACCGGGGCCTTCGGCCCCAGCAACGCCAGCAGCACGAAGACCACGATCGAGGCGACGGTGCCAAGCACCGCCGGCAACCCGAATGCCCACGCCGGACGGCCCTGCTGGCGCGCCCACTGGCCCAGATGCCAGGCCGCCCCCAGGTTGATCAGCCAGGCAATGGCGAACACCGGCCACAGCACCATGCCCACCGCACGCAGAACAGGCATGGACACCAGTGCGGCGACGATGGCCGCGAACAGGAAGACCAGTGCGGAGCGGGAATGGCGTGATCGTGCCGGTGCGTCGGCGGGTGATTCGCTGAATTCCATGGAGAGTGCCTCGATCCCGATGTAGTCCAAAGGGGATCACGTACGGTGCCCGAATGGAAGCTCTCTGTAGTATCGAGCCGTGCTCGACTGATCCGGCATTGCGCGAACGGCAGCCGAGCATGGGCTTGGCTCTACATGACAATCAACCCTGGGCGAAGTCCTTCAGGATCTCGCCGACGCCACTGGGCGAGATCTCGAAGCCCAGCGAAGTGCCCGGGTTGATCACCACGCCGTAGCCACCCGGCACGCGGCGCAGCACGTCCAGCATCCGCCAGCGGATCTGATGTTCGGCCTGCTGGCTGTAGATGCCCACCCGCGACGGATCGGTGAACACGGCCACGTGCAGGGTGCCCTGCTTGTCGAACAGCAGCGGGTCGAAGCCGCTGCCATCGGGGGTCACCAGGCTGCCGGTCAGCAGTACCACCTCGGAGGCGACGAAGGCCTCCATGAAGGCGCGGATCGGCACCGACCCGTCCATCGCCGCCTTCAGCAGGGTTTCGATCGGGGTCTGCGGGGCGAGGTCGGTCATGGCGATACGGCGGGGCGTGAGGGGGGCCTATTGTGCCGGATATGGTCACCCCGGTAGTGCCGGCCGCTGGCCGGCACCTGAAGGTGCAATGGATTCATGGGTTGCCGGCCAGCGGCCGGCACTACCGCCCCAGACGCACGTCCCGCGCCCGCTGGTCGGCCATCGCCTTGTCCAGCTCGGCCTGCAGCGCCGGCTGCTGCACGGCGGCATCGAGCACGTACACCTTCACCCCGTGCGCCGGCACTTCGGCCTTCAGGGAAGCATCCACCTGCAACGAACCGCCGTCCAGCGCATCACGCCAGCGGCCCGCCTGGACGTACCGCGCCACGGTGAAGGTCTTCGCACTGTCGCCCTTGTTCAGCAGCACCAGCGCGGTCTGCGCCACCTCGCCATGCTGCAGCACGCGGAAGAACACCGCCTCATCACCCTGCAGGCGCTCGTTCACCTGCAGGCCGCGCTGCAGCACCGGAGTGGCTGCGCGCAGCCGGGCGATACGCTGCAGCGGCGCGAAGATCGGACTCTTCGGCGCAGCATCCACACGCGGCTGGCCGAAGTAAGCGCGATTGCCGGCATGCTCGGCGCGGCCACGCATGAAGCCCGTCTCCGAGCCGTAATAGACCACCGGAATGCCGCGCGCGGTGAACAGCCAGTTGTGTGCATCGATGAAGCCACTGTCGCTGGCCTGCAGTCGTGGCATGTCGTGGTTGTCGTAGAAGCTCATCAGCTCATACGGGTTGGCATACGGCCCACCGCTCAGATGCAGCGGCTCGGCCAGGGTCTCGAAACCCTTGCCGGCGGTGCCGAACGCCTGCTCCAGTGCACCGCGCAACGGGAAGTCGAGCACGCTGACGTTGGCGTTGGCCGGCCAGGTGTGCTCTGCAATGCGCGCGGCATCGTAATCGAACGCTTCGCCGAACATGAACATGCCCGGGTGCTCGGCGCGGATGCGCTTGACGAAGGCATGCCACCACGGGTGCGGCAACCAGCCGATGGTGTCGATGCGCAGCGCATCCACTCCCTGCGCGGTCCATTGCAGGTAAGCACCGACCAGGTAGTCCATCACCGCCGGATTGTCCTGGTTGAAGTCGGACAGCTCGGCCAGGTTGCCGTCGAAGATCGAGCCGTCCTTGCTGTCGACCGGTCCAATGCTGTTGTAGAACGCGTGCAGCGGGTTGTGCTTCGGATCCAGTTCCTGCGGCGGCAGGTTCTGGTGGTCGGCGATCAGTTTTCCGTCCTTGTCGAAGATCTGGCCGAACTGCGGCTGCCGTGTCGGCATGGTCCAGGCCGGCGAACCGTGGTTGCCTACGATGTCCAGCACCACCTTCAAGCCGGCACCGTGCAGGCCCTTGGTCAGCCCGGCGAAATCCAGGTCTTTGCTGGGCAGGTGCTCATCGAGCTTGTAGAAGTTGATGCCCCAGTACCCGTGGTAGCCGGTCTTGCCGCGGTCGGTCAGCGTGCTGGTGCAGCTGATCGGCTTGCTGCCGGTAAAGGCCTCGTCCGGGTTGTCGACGATGGGCGTGATCCACACCGCGCCGAAGCCGAGGTTGCGGATGTACTGCGCATTGTCGAGCACGCCGCGGAAGTCGCCGCCGAGATAGCCGATGTTGCCGTCCACCTTGTCCGGGCAGGGCACCGGAATATCGAAGGTGCGGTGCACGCCGCCCTGGTCACGGTGATCGTTGGACGGATCACCGTTGACGAAGCGGTCGGTGACCACGAAGTACACCGCATCGCTGGCGAACGGTTCGGTGGTGCCCACATAGTCCGGGCGCGGCGCGGCCGCCGCATGGCCGGCCAGCAGCATCAAGGAAACAGCAACAGACAACGCAGCACGCATCACACCACCTCCGGACGGGACGGAACCCACAACACGCACAGGCCGGCAATGAACAGGCTGCAGCCGCCCAGCACCAGCACATGCATCGGCTGGCCGCCCAGCAACGTGCGCAGGGCGAAGCCGAGTGCACTGGCCGCCACCAGCTGCGGGATCACGATGAAGAAATTGAAGATGCCCATGTACACGCCCATCTTCGATGCCGGCACGCTGTCGGACAGCAGTGCATACGGCAGCGAGAGGATGGACGCCCAGGCAAAACCGACGCCGACCATCGACAGCAGCAGCCAGTGCGGGTCGCGGATGAACATCAGCGAGACCAGGCCGGTACCGCCCAGCCACAGGTTGACCAGGTGGCTCCAGCGCAGGCCGATCGCACGCACCATGAGTGGAATCAGCACCGCCGCCAACGCGGCGAACCCGTTGTAGGCGCCAAACAGCACGCCCACCCAGTTGGCGCCCTCGTTGTAGGCCGCCGACTCTGGTTCAGTCGAACCGAAATGGGCGCCAGCCACCGCGGCGGTGGTGTAGATCCACATCGCAAACAGCGCGAACCACGAGAAGAACTGTACCCACGCCAGGCGACGCATGGTGACCGGCATCGCGCGCAGGTCGCCGACGATGGCGGCCAGCATGTGCGTGGCCGGCAGCGTACGCGCGAGCGCCAGCAGCAGGCCATAGCCGGCACACAGGCCGGCCAGCACGTACAGCATCCGGTCGCCCTGCCGCCAGGTGATCAGCAGCGCCAGCAGTACGCCCAGCCCCAGCCATGCGGCCACCTGCACCCAGGGCGCCGGGCCGCTGATCGGCGCTGCTGCGTGACGTGCCGGAGGTTCGGCGTCATCGAAACCGGCCAGCTCCGCCGGTGAGTATTCGCGGGTGCTGACCACCGTCCAGGTGATTGCCGCCAACAGCACCACCGCGCCGAAGTAGAACGCATAGCGCACGGTATCAGGCACCTCACCTGCGGCGGCCGTATTGGCGACCCCGAAGTGGGCCAGGATGAACGGCAGGAAGCTGGCGACGATGGCGCCCACGCCGATGAAGAAGCTCTGCATGGCATAACCGGCCGGACGCTGGCGCGGCGCCAGCTGGTCGCCGACGAAGGCGCGGAACGGCTCCATCGACACGTTGATCGAGGCATCGAGTACCCACAGCGTGCCGGCGGCGATCCACAACGTCGGCGAGTTCGGCATCACCAGCAGCGCCAGCGTGGTCAGCACCGCTCCGATCATGAAATAAGGACGGCGGCGCCCCCAGCGCGTCCAGGTGCGGTCGGACAGGTAACCGATCACCGGCTGCACCAGCAGGCCGGTCAGCGGCGCGGCGATCCACAGCCCGGGCACCGCGTCGATGTCCGCGCCCAGCGTCTCGAAGATGCGGCTGGCATTGGCGTTCTGCAGGGCGAAGCCGAACTGGATGCCCAGGAAGCCGAAACACATGTTCCAGATCTGCCAGAACGACAGCTGCGGCTTGGCGGTACGATTCATCGTGCGCCCTCTGCCGCGGCCACCGGCGCCACCATCAGCGCCTGCACCTGGGCCTGGTTGAGCACGCCATCGCGTCCGCCCTTGCCCCCGGTGTAGTGCGCGAAGTGCTGCAGCGCGCTCATGTTGAAGCCTTCTTCAAGCGTGACCGTGCATCGGCCCTTGGGCACCGTGAATGTCGCCGAGGTCGAGTCCTGCACGGCCACGCTGTGCGGCAGGGTGACGGTGTGCCGCTGCAACGGCTGGCCCGGGCACTGCAGCACCAGCTGCGTCACCGCAGCGGTGACGCCGGTGTTGATCGGCCCGTTCGGATTGCGGTACTGCAGGCGCAGGCGCACCTGCCCGGCCCTGGCGGAGGTGAACTGCCAGCGCTGCGTACCCTTCAGTCGCTGCTGCGGACCGACGCAGACCATCGGGCTGTGCAGCGATTCAATTGCACCGTCGCGCCGGGTCAGGCTGAGGCAATGCTGCAGGCCATCGTCACCGATGCGTGCCAGGCCATTGCTGGCGGCGAGCGCCCGGCCGTCCTGCCACAGCACCTGGCCGGCAGCGACCACGACATTCCAGCCCATGCCCTTGCGTTGCACCTGCGGTGCGGCCGGCGTGGCCGGTGCGCGCGCATCTGCGTCGGCCGTCGTCGCCGCGCTGCGTGGCGCCGCTGCGGCGGGCACCAACTGCACGGTGGTGGTGGCGCCACGGGTCTTCACCTTGCCCGCCACCAGCAGGCCATCACCCACCTGCTTCGGTCGCTCCAGCACATAACGCCTGCCATCGGCCTCCAGGGAGATGCGGCGCTGATTGCCGAACAGTTCGGGCACCAGCACGGCCGGCAGCTTGGGCTGCACGCGGCCATCGTCCTGCACGCCGAATACGCCCTCGACCACCATCGACAGATAGCCGGCCACCGACCACAGCTGGCGTTCGGAGTTGACCACCGGGCCGCTCAGCACGCCCTCGTCAACATGCACCGCCTGGCTGACCAGCTCGTAGTTCTCCATGTTGGAACCGGCCAGCGCGGCGCCCTGCATCAGCGAGCGGATCTCGGCGGCGATGCGCGGTGCATCGTCCAGCTGGCGCGCCGCGCGCAGCGAATAGGCACTAACGAACGGCCAGATCGCGCGGTTGTGGTAGATCGGCTGCTGCGCCTCCTGCGGCCACACCACCGGGCTGCCGGCCGGGCCCATCGGATACGCCGCCAGCGCACGCCGCGCGCGCTCGGGCGGCAGCACCTCGGCCAGGATGCCCAGCGACAGGCCGAGCAGATCGACCTTGGCGTACGGCACCGGGTGCGCGGCCTCGCCGATGTAGCTCATGTACTGGCCGATATCCTCGCGCCAGAAGCGCGCATTGATCTGCTGCGCCAACGCATCGGCCCAGGCCCTGTAGTCGGTCGCGCGGGCATCGCCGTGCTGCCCGGCCAGGCGTTCGGCCAGGCGCAGTGCCTGGTAGTGCAGCACGTTGGTGGACAGTGCGTAGGAATCACCGATGAAACGCACGTCCTCGCGGATCCAGTCTGGATAGGTCTGCTCGCGCCAGTCCAGGAAGGAGGTCTCGCCGCGGTACAGGCCCATCTGCGCGTCGAACACCATCGCGCGGTCCTGCGCCAGCGTGCCCTGCAGCGCCTGCCAGACCTGATCGGCAAACGCTCGGTCCTCCAGCAGGTGGCGTGCCGCCAGGAACCACACCACGCGATCACTGCTGATCGGCCAGCTGCCGCCGGAACCGGTGTCCTGCGCCACGAACAGGCCGGGCGTACGCCCGTCACGGGCTGCCGACAGCTTGAACTGCAGCGACTGCCGGGTGCGCTGCGGGTCCAGCCGCGCCAGCGCCAGGTCGGCGGCGAAGCTGACATCACGGGTCCACACATAGGGCCAGCGTGCACCGGTCTGGAAGCACTCGCACGGGACCGGCCGGCCCTCGTCGAACGCCGGATCACGGATCGCGTCCACGCGGTCCTGGGACATCTCCTGCTGGGCGAGCGCGAACAGGGCATCGAACATCACGCTGCCGGTCTGGCTGCGCATCGGTGCGGCTGCGATCTGCACTGCGCCCTTCGGCGCATGCAGCACGAAGCTGCCCTTGGCAGCGGCTTCGGCGCGCGCATGGCGACCGTCGAATTGCAGGTCGGCCGCCTGCGCGGTCGATCCCAGCGCTGCCCCCAGGGCAGCGGTCAGGCAAATGATCTTCAGCATCGAAGCGGCGGACCGGCTTGCGCCCGTCGGCCTCCCTCCCTCTCTGCACGCGTTGTAGGTCCGCACCGTCGTTGCCGGCGGGCGGGCGCGGCCCCTCCCTCAAGGTGCCTGGGCCCCATGGTAGACGCGGGGCTGTCGGCTGCGTCCAGTTGCATACGTATTCATGGCATCGCGCGGTGGCGCGCCCGCCGCGCTGGCTTATGGTCCGGGTCTGCCAACGGCGCCTTGGGAGGGGAATTGCCGATGTCATCCACTGCTGTACGCGCGGTGTTCGCGCACATGCTCGGGCTGGCCCTGATCGGGTGGTCCACGCTGGTACAGGCCACGCCGCAGGTGGCCAGCGTCGAATCGCCGGGCAAGGTATTGAAGGTCAGTCTGCTGCTGGACGGCGGAACCGCCCGCTACCGTGTCGAGCGCCTGGGCGACACCGTGGTGGAGGATTCGAAGCTTGGCTTTGCCCTGCGCGACGGTCGCCTGGACCGCGATTTCGCCCTGCTGGGCCAGCAGCGGCGCAGCGTCGACGACACCTGGGAGCAGCCGTGGGGCGAGCGCCGGCTCACCCGCGACCACTTCAACGAGCTGACCGTGCAGCTGACTGAAACCACCGGCCGCAAGCGGCGGCTGGATGTGGTGTTCCGCGTCTACGATGATGGCCTTGGCTTCCGCTATGTGTTCCCTGAGCAACCGAACCTGCGCGAAGCCATCATTGATGACGAACTGACCGAATTCGCCATCGCGCCCGAATCAACCGCCTGGTGGATTCCCGCCGGCGAACCGATCCACTACGAATACCTGTATCAGCACACGCCGCTGCGCGAAGTGCCGCTGGTGCATACGCCGATGACCCTGCGCAGCCGCGATGGCCTGCACGTGGCGATCCACGAGGCCGCGCTGGTGGACTATGCCGGCATGTGGCTGCGGCGCACCGAGGGGCAGCGCCTGCGCGCGCAGCTGTCGCCCTCGGCCGAAGGCTGGAAGGTACGCCGCACCCTGCCCTTCGCCACGCCGTGGCGCACGCTGCAGATCGCCGATCGTGCCGGTGGCCTGGTCGAATCGGACCTGATCCTCAACCTCAATGAACCCAACGCGCTGGGCGATGTGAGCTGGGTGAAGCCGGCCAAGTACCTGGGCGTGTGGTGGTCGATGCACCTGGACAGCGAGAGCTGGGCAACCGGACCGAAGCACGCGGCCACCACCGCCAAGACCAGGAAGGTGATCGACTTCGCCGCCGCGCATGGCTTCCGTGGCGTGCTGGTGGAAGGCTGGAACCCGGGCTGGGACGGCAACTGGGTGGGCAATGGCTACGACTTCGATTTCACCCGTGCCACGCCCGATTTCGACATTGAAGCGCTGTCGGCGTACGGCCTGAAAAAGGGTGTGCACCTGATCGGCCACCATGAAACCGGCTGCGCCATCGAGCACTACGAGGACCAGTTGGGCGCCGCGCTGGACCTGTACGCACGACTGGGCGTGGACCAGTTCAAGACCGGCTACGTCTGCGACGACGGCCAGGTCGACCGCCGCAATCCGGCCGGGGGCCCACTGTGGCGCGAGTGGCACGACGGGCAGTTCATGGCCCGCCACCACCTGAAGGTGGTGCAGGAAGCCGCGCGCCGGCACCTGTCGGTCAACCCGCATGAGCCGATAAAGGATACCGGCCTGCGCCGCACCTATCCCAACTGGATCTCACGCGAAGGCGCGCGCGGCATGGAATACAACGCCTGGGGCCAGCCGCCGAACCCGCCGGAGCATGAGGTCAACCTGGTGTTCACCCGCATGCTGGCCGGGCCAATGGATTACACCCCCGGCATCCTCAGCCTGAAGGGCCGCCACGGCCAGGCCATTCCCAGCACGCTGGCCCGCCAGCTTGCCCTGTACGTGGTGCTGTACAGCCCGATCCAGATGGCCGCGGACCTGCCCGAACACTACCTGCAGCATCGCGAGGCGTTCCGTTTCATCGAGGACGTGGCGGTGGACTGGGAGCAGAGCCGCGTGCTCGATGGCGAAGTGGGTGACTACGTGACGATCGTGCGCCGCGACCGCAACAGCCGCGACTGGTTCCTCGGCAGCATCACCGACGAACACGGCCGCGTGCTGCCGGTACCGCTGGGCTTCCTGGAGCCAGGCGTGCGCTATCGCGCCGAGATCTACCGCGATGGTGAAGGCGCTGATTTCCGCAGCAACCCGTTCGCGTTCGCACGCGAAACCCGCGAGGTGACCAGTGCCGATGCACTGACGCTGGTGCTGGCACCGGGCGGTGGGCAGGCCATTCGCTTCACGCCCATCCACTGAACGTTTTCCTACCTGCGCTCCCGTAGCGCCCGAGCCCATGCTCGGGCGGCGGTGCGTAGCACCGAAACGCAGCCGAGCATGGGCTCGGCTCTACCGAACAAGGCACCTGAAAGCGATTACAACCCTGCAGACGCCATTGAATACGTATGCAGGGTGATTCCCGCGAAGAACGCGCTGCCTACCATAGCGGCGACGACAGCGGCCACCGCGTCGCACGTTCACGGCCCCGCCGGAACGCTCACAAATCGATCTGCAACATTGCCTGGGAGGGGAAAATGTTGAACCACAAGCGCAGCGCGCTGAGCATCGCGCTGGCCGTTGTCCTGGCGCCGACGCTGGCGTCGGCACAGTCCACGCAGAACACCACCACGCCGGCCGGCACCGCCGCCACCAACCTGGATACGGTGCAGGTCACCGGCATCCGCCGCGGCATCGAGAGCGCGATCGCGGTCAAGCAGGACGCCACCTCGGTGGTCGAGGCAATCTCCGCTGAAGACATCGGCAAGCTGCCCGACGTCAGCATCGCCGAATCCATCTCGCGCCTGCCCGGCCTGGCCGCCCAGCGCGTGGCCGGCCGTGCGCAGGTGATCAGCGTGCGCGGCCTGTCGCCGGACTTCGCCACCACCCTGCTCAATGGCCGCGAAGTGGTCAGCACCGGCGACAACCGCGGCGTCGAGTTCGACCAGTACCCGTCCGAGCTGGTCAACGGCGTGACGGTGTACAAGACCCCGGACGCGGCGCTGGTCGGCCAGGGCCTGTCAGGCACCATCGACATGCAGACCGCGCGCCCGCTCAGCTTCGGCGAGCGCGTGATCGCGGTCAGTGGCCGCTACCAGAAGAGCTCGCTGGGCCGCGCCGCCAACACCGATCCGTACGGCAACCGCTTCAGCGCCAGCTACATCGACCAGTTCCTGGACAAGACCCTGGGCATCGCCATCGGCTATGCGCACAGCGACATGCCGATCCAGGAGAACCAGGTCGGCCTGTACGAGCCGTGGACCACCGAGCACACCGACAAGGGCGACCGCCCGGGCGTGGGTGCCGGCACCTACTTCTCCGATGGCATCAAGGCGCTGCGCCGCACCGGCAACAACAAGCGCGACGGCGTGATGGCCACGATCCAGTTCCGCCCGAACAACAGCTGGACCAGCACCTTCGATGCCTTCCACACCGAAGCCGAGCAGATCGACACCGCCAACCAGTTCGAGCTGAACCTCAGCAACTACAACGGCAACTACACCCCGGGCCTGCTGGTCAGCAACCCGCAGGTCAACGCCAACGGCTCGTTCACCGGCGGCACCGCCAGCGGCGTGTATCCGCTGGTGCGCGGCATGTACAACAAGCGCAAGGACAAGATCGATGCGTTCGGCTGGAACAACGAGTTCAACTTCGGCGGCGTCAAGCTGGTCGCCGACCTGAACTACTCCAAGGCCACGCGCGACGAGCTGAACCTGGAAAACAACCTGCAGCTGACCCCGATGCCGCAACTGGATACGGTCGGCGTGTCGATCCGCCAGGACGGCTTCTCGCAGATCACCCCGGGCCTGAACTACTCCAACCCCGATGCGCTGTTCCTGACCAACACGATCTACGGCTCCGGCTACGGCAAGGTGCCGCAGGTGGAAGACCGCCTGAAGGGCGGCAAGCTGGCTGCCACCATCGCCCTTCCTGATGCCATCGCCTCGTGGGCACCGGACATCGACATCGGCGTGAACTATGCCGACCGCCGCAAGGTGAAGACCCAGTCCGAAGGCAACATCCTGCTCGGCGCACAGGGCGATGCCAACATCGCCTCGGACCTGCAGTACCGTCCGGTGGACCTGGGCTTCGCCGGCCTCGGCACCATCCCGGCCTGGAACGTACCGGCCGCTGTGGGTCGTTACATGACCTTCAACCCGGTCGACAACCTGGACTACCTGATCCCCAAGTCGTGGACGGTCGAAGAGAAGATCACCACCGCCTGGGCGCGCCTGAACATCAACACCGACATCGGTGAAGTGGGCGTGCGCGGCAACATCGGCGTGCAGATGCAGCACACCGACCAGAGCTCGGATTCGCGCTACTTTGACCGCTCCCGCCCAGCGGGCGAGAACGTTCTTCCTATCGCCAGCGGGAAAACTTATAACGATTGGTTGCCGAGCCTGAACCTGGCCTTCCTGTTCCCGCACCAGCAGACCCTTCGCTTCGCCGTCGCCAAGCAGGTCGCACGCCCGCGCGTGGATCAGATGCGCGCCGGTCTGGATTTTGGTGTTGCCCGAGAAACCGGCAAGCCCGGGGCCAGCGGCGGCAACCCCCTGCTGGATCCCTGGCGTGCAACCGCGGTCGACTTGTCTTACGAGAAGTACTTCGGCGAGAAGGCCTACGTAGCGGCGGCGATCTTCTACAAGGACCTGAAGAGTTACGTCTATACGCAGACAATTGATGGTTATGATTTCAGCGACCAAGTGGCCAACTGGGTTTCTCAACCAGGTGATGCGCCGGTGCTGACCACCGGCACCTTCTCCGCGCCGCAGAACGGCAAGGGCGGCACGTTGAAGGGCCTGGAACTGACCGCATCGTTCCCGCTGGACATGCTGACCGACAGCCTGCGTGGCTTCGGCCTGCAGGCCAGCGCGACCTTCAACAAGAGCGACATCACCATCCTGGATCCGGAGAGCGCCTCCAGCGTGGGCAGTGACCCGATCAGCCTGCCGGGCCTGTCCAAGCGCGTGTACAACTTCACTGCCTATTACGAGCGCAGCGGTTTTGAAGCACGCGTCAGCCAGCGCCGGCGGTCGGACTTCATCGGTGAGATCGGCAACTTCAACGGCAACCGCAGCCTGCGCTATGTCGTCGGCGAAAACGTGACCGATGCGCAGGTCAGCTACACCTTCAGCGACAGCAGCGCCCTGCGTGGCCTGACCCTGCTGCTGCAGGGCAGCAACCTGACCAACGAGCCGTACCGCACCTACGCCGGCAGCAAGGACCGCCCGCTGGAGTACATCGAATGGGGCCGCACCTACATGCTGGGCGTGAACTACAAGTTCTGAGGCAGCGCCGGGCCCTGCCCGGCAGCCCCGGACCCGGTAGTGCCGGCCGCTGGCCGGCAACAGGAAACAGGGAGCAGGACCGGAAACCCGCTGCGCAGGCAGCGGGTTTTCCTTTGCGCGGATGCCGGCCGCTGGTCGGCAAGGCCCAGCCACAAAAAAGGGACGGGGCGCTTCGGCCCCGTCCCCGCAAGTACCGCCACCGGAGAAAACGGTCAGCTGCGTCGGGCGCAATACACCGCGCGTGGCGGCAGCTGGAGTTCATTGCCCTGCACCGTGCCCGCATCCGGGCCCGGTACCACCACCTGCTGCCAGTTGCCCGGCGGCAGCGGATGGCTCACCGCTTCGGCCGACAGGTTGAAGGCCAGCAGGAGGGTTTCATCTGCAAGCATACGCTCGAACAGCAGCACGGGCTCGGCGCTTTCAAGAAATCTGATGCTGCCATGCAGGAGGGCCGGCTGGGTATGCCGCCAGGCCAGAAACGCGCGGAACGCCGCCAGCACCGAATGCGGGTCGCGCTCCTGCACGGCGACCGCCGCGGCCCGGTGTTCGGCCGGGATCGGCAGCCAGGGCTGGCCAGTGGTGAAGCCGGCCAGCGGTGCATCGGTCCACGGCAGCGGGGTACGGCAGCCGTCACGGCCCTTGAAATTCGGCCAGAAGGTGATGCCATAGGGGTCCTGCAGGGCCTCGAACGGCACCTCGGCCTCGGCCAGGCCCAGCTCCTCGCCCTGGTACAGGCAGACCGAACCGCGCAGCGAGCACAGCATCGCCACCAGCATCCGCGCCAGGCGCGGGTCGGCGGGGTGGCCGCCCCAGCGGCTGACCGCGCGCTCCACATCGTGGTTGGACACCGCCCAGCACGGCCAGCCTTCGGTCATCGCTGCTTCCAGGCGCGAGACCGTATCGCGGATGTAGGCCGCACTGTAGTCGTCCACCAGCAGCTCGAAGCTGTAGCCCATGTGCAGGCGGCCATCGCGGGTGTACTCCGCCGTGGTGGCCAGCGAGTCTTCCGAAGAGATCTCGCCCAGGCTGACCGCCCCCGGGTATTCGTCCAGCAGCGCGCGCAGGCGCTCCAGGAACGGCAGGTTCTCCGGCTGCGTGTTGTTGTAGTAGTGGTACTGGTAGGCGTACGGGTTGTCCGGGCTGAAGCCGCGCCCCACCCGCTTGTCGGCGGGCTTGGCCGGGTTGTCACGCAGCTGTGCGTCGTGGAAGCAGAAGTTGATCGCATCCAGGCGGAAGCCATCCACGCCGCGGTCGAGCCAGAAGCGCACGTTGTCCAGGGTCGCCTGCTGCACGTCCGGGTGATGGAAGTTCAGGTCCGGCTGGTCGACCAGGAAGTTGTGCAGGTAGTACTGCTCACGGCGCGGCTCCCACTGCCAGGCGCAGCCGCCGAACAGCGACAGCCAGTTGTTGGGCGGGGTGCCATCCTCGCGCGGGTCGGCCCAGACGTACCAGTCGGCCTTCGGATTGCTGCGGTCCTGGCGGCTCTCACGGAACCACGCATGCTCGATCGAAGTGTGGCTCAGCACCTGGTCGATCATCACCTTCAGGCCCAGGCCGTGGGCCTTGGCCAACAGGCGGTCAAAGTCGTCCAGGCTGCCGAACAGCGGGTCGACATCGCGGTAATCGGCGATGTCGTAGCCGAAGTCGGCCATCGGCGACCTGAAGAACGGCGAGATCCAGATCGCATCCACGCCCAGCGCGGCAATGTGGTCCAGGCGCTGGATGATGCCGGGCAGATCGCCCACGCCATCGCCGTTGGCATCAAGGTAACTGCGCGGGTAGATCTGGTAGATGACGGCTCCGCGCCACCATGGATAGTGCGACATCGACAGCCCCCCTCCGGGCATGCGGGACCCGCCGGCAGCGGGCCGAAATCCTGATCCGGCAAGCTTAGCGGCGGGCTCCCAGGCATGGCGCAACCTGCATACGTATTCACGCGGAGGGCCGCGCAGGCCGGGCTGGAATTGCCGCTCTGGCCGGTTTGCGCCCGAATTCACGGCCAGCGCCTATAATCGGTGGTGAGCCTGAAAGCCTGATCGCATGACCATCACCGAAGACACCCGTCCCGCCCTGGGCCTGCCCCAGATCCAGTCGCTTGCCGCGGCCGACATGGCCGCCGTCGACGCCCTGATCCGGCGCCGACTGTCCTCGGACGTCGTGCTGATCAACCAGATCGCTGACCACATCATTTCCGCCGGCGGCAAACGCCTGCGCCCGATGCTGGTGATGCTGGCCGGCCATGCGGTCGGCCAGGCCGGCCCGGAGCACCACCAGCTGGCGGCGATCATCGAGTTCATCCACACCTCCACCCTGCTGCACGACGACGTGGTGGACGAATCCAGCCTGCGCCGTGGCCGCAGCACCGCCAACGCACTGTGGGGCAACGCGCCCAGCGTGCTGGTCGGCGACTTCCTGTACTCGCGCAGCTTCCAGCTGATGGTCGAGCTGGAGCGCATGCCGGTGATGCAGATCCTGGCCGACGCCACCAACCGCATCGCCGAGGGTGAAGTGCTGCAGCTGCTGCACGTGCACAACCCGGACACCGACGAAGCCGCCTACCTGCGCGTGATCGAGCGCAAGACCGCGGTGCTGTTCGCCGCCGGCACCCGCCTGGGCGCGCTGGCCAGCGGCGTGGATGAAGCGACCCAGCAGGCCCTGTTCGACTACGGCATGCACCTGGGCTACGCGTTCCAGATCGCCGACGACGTGTTGGACTACTCGGCCAACGCCGAGGAGCTGGGCAAGAACCTGGGCGACGACCTCGCCGAGGGCAAGGCCACGCTGCCGCTGATCCACGCGATGGCCCACTCCGACGACGCCACCCGCGAGCGCCTGCGCACCATCGTGCAGGACGGTGACGCCTCGGCCATGCCGGAAGTGCTGGCCGCGATCCGCGCCACCGGCGGCCTGGAGTACAGCCGCGCGCGTGCAGAGGAATATGCCGAAGCCGCCGAGCGCGCGCTCGATGGCCTGGGCGACAACGATGCCGTGGCCGCCCTGCGCGGCCTGGCCCGCTACGCGGTGCAGCGCTCGCATTGACCGGCTGAGGTGTGCCGACCAACGGTCGGCACCCACCAAACCGGCATTGCGGTGTGTGCCGACCGTTGGTCGGCACTGAAGCATCGGTAGTGCCGGCCGCTGGCCGGCATTCCCGATGACATCCGCAGCATCATGAGGTTGCCGGCCAGCGGCCGGCACTACCACTGCACGAATCAACGTTTCTCGAAGCGTTCCTCGAAGAACTCATCCAGCGCCTTCCACGCGCGCTTCGCCGCCCGCTCGTTGTACTGGCACCCCGGCGGACTGTTGGCATCGCGCTCGGCGAAGCAGTGCACCGCACCGCTGTAGTTGGTGAACTCCCAATCGACCTTGGCCGCGTCCATTTCCTTCTGGAAGCCAGCGATGTCCTCGGCAGTCACGCTCCTGTCGTCTGCGCCGTTGAGCACCAGCACCGACGGATGGCTGCCACCGGCCTGCGCCGGCAGCGGTGAACCCAACCCACCGTGCAGGCTGACCACACCGGCCAGCGGCGCACCGGCACGGGCCAGTTCCAGCACCGTGGTGCCGCCGAAACAGAAGCCCACCGCGCCAATCCGGCCGGCATCGAGCGGCACCTTACCCGCCTGCGCCCTGAGCACGTTCACCGCCTCCAGCGCACGTGCGCGCAGCAGCGGCCTGTCATTGCGCAGCTTGGTTGCCACCGGCCCGGCCTCGGCATCGGTCTTCGGCCGCACGCCCTTTCCGTAGACATCGGCCACCAGCACCACGTAATCATCGCCGGCCAGCTGCTTGGCCTTTTCGACCGCCGATTCGTTCACGCCCTTCCAGTTCGGCACCATCACCAGGCCCGGGCGCTTGTCGTTGTCGCCGTCGTCATAGACCAGCACGCCACTGAAGGTCGTGCCCTGGTGTTTCCATTCCACCGGCTGGGTCTTCATCGCCGCCCACGCCGGCATCGCCGCCAGCCCCAGGATCACCGCCACACCGCATCGCCAACGATTCATGCGCCTGCTCCACCGAGAGGGAACCCGGAGTGTACGGGGCCGGCGTGAAGCCGAAGCACGCAATGCAGCCCCCACTTCAGATCCAGACGAACAGGCCGATAGCTAGTGTCCAGCTGTGTGCCCCCCCCCCCTTCCCCAACAAGGATGTCCCGTTTCGTGAAAAACCTGGGTTCCACTTCGCTTGCCTCGCTTGCCCTTCTGCTGCCTGCTGCCCAGCTGAGCGCCAGTCCGCTGGACGAGACTTTCACCGCGTTCAGCCGCTGCGACGCCAGCTTCTTCTCCAGCCTGCACACGCACGCAGATGCATGGGCCGCGCACGCATCGTTGGGTGGGACAGGCACGATCAACTGGATCGAGACCAAGGATCGTTCCGAGACCACCAACGAGGTCCAGCTCCGTGACGGACCTCGCATCGGCGGCCTGCCGGTCGCCACCTACTTCGACAACACGTCGGACCTGGGCGTCCTGGGTCGTTATATGAGCTGGGGGTTCACCTTCGATGCGCCACTGGACACGGTTGTCAAGCAGCTGTCGCCCTTGATCGAACATGCCGAGCGCCTGCAGGGCGATCGCGGAATGCATGCCCGTAGCGAGGTCCGCGCAGGCGATCAGTGGCTGCCCACTTCCAATCGTGGCGGCATTGCCTCCGGACGCATGCTTCTGGAACGGGTGCTGATGGTGGAATCCAGCGGCGGCAGGACCATGGTGGGATGTTCGCTGCAAGGGGCGGTAGATGCCGATGTCATGGCCCAGCTCCGCCCCGACGTACCCGCTGCCGATCGCCCGCAGCCGCAGGCGGCCGGCCGGCGACTGGAAGATGTGCCGGTTATCAAGGCTGTTGTTGATGGCGTGGACAACCCGTTGCTGGCCCCCCGGTTCACATCGCTGACCTACCGCTACCGGATCAAGGGAAGGGCCCCCTCCACTACTCCGACCACCATTACGATGGTGGCCGACAACGGCCTGTTGAAGATCACCGAGGACTACACCTCGTTCACCATGCATCGGCTGTCAAAGGCAAATCTCTTCCAGCTGGCATCCATGCGCGACGCTGCGATGACCCTGCAGACCCGGTCGCTGAAGCAGGATCTTCCCGCAGCGTGGACACCCGGCAGCCGGTTCCGCGCAGAGACGACGATGGTCTTCTATCCGGAACGCAGCACTTCCAAGCCACTCACCACCACGCTGTCCTGCGTGATCGGAGAACGCTTCCCGGCACGCGATGTATCAGCCTCGCTTTCTGGCGATGCGATCCGGCTGGAGTGCAAGGTCGACGGCGATCGCAGTGTTCGTGCCTTCATCGAGGACCTCGGCATCGCGATCTCCCTGGAATCGCATGGCAAGTACGGCTCATCGGTTTACGACATCATCGATTTCCAGGTGGTACGCTGACACGCCGCGCCGCACGGCCGGCCTCGATGCGCGAAGCCGGCTGTGCCTGCCCTGCTCTTGGCATCTTCCGATGACCCTTGTTGATCGCTTTCTGTCTGGCCTGATTCCGCGCTTGCCCGCCGAGGATGCTCCGCAATGGGCGCGGGTACAGAGTGCCACTGTCGAAGACCTACAGCGCCTGCGGGCGCAGTGGCCACAGGTCCCTGACAGCCTGATGGAACTGTTGTCGCGCGTGGATGGCACCCATTTCCGCGAGTATCCAGGCGGCGAGGTGTGCGTGCTGATGCTCGGCTCCGATGTCGGCGACTATCCGTACTACCTGCGCTCGGTCGCACAGATCTTCGAAGACCAGCAGCAGTGGGACGACAGCATCCGTTCGATCTACGAAGAGTGGCTGGATGACGAACCGGAGATCCTGGGTGAGGGCATCGACGCCGATCTGCCGATGAACCGCCGCCTGTGCTTCTCGCACTGCATGAACAACGGCGGCACGTCGATGCTGTACCTGGATTTCGACCCGGGGTCGGGCGGCACGGTCGGCCAGGTGGTGCGCTACCTGCACGATCCGGACAGCTACGCGGTGATCGCGCCCAGCTTCGACGCCTACCTGCAACAAATGATTGATCGCGATTACGCGTTCATCGACCAGGACGAGGATTGAAACCCAGCCGAGCATGGGCTCGACTCTACAGTAGATCCACGCCATGCGTGGATGGCGCTCTCACCCGCGTTCGATCCAGTGCAACGTGCCGGGCGCGAACGCCAACAGATCCGCCGCGGCGAGCTGATCCCGCGACCAATGATGTTCCGGCGGCTTCGGCTGCCGGGCCCCCACCGAGCCGTCGTAAACACGCACCAGAAGTCCGATACGCGCCGCACCCACACCCAGCAGGGCATCAATGCGCTGCAGCCATTGGCCGGCGTCGGCAAGAGCTCTATCGCGGCACACCTGCTGATCCTGTTCATGCCGCGCCAACTGCTCGGACAGCGCGCGAGCGATCCTGGCCTCACTCCAGCCCTTCTTCCGCCAACGTTCGGCATCGCCCTTCCATTCCGGCTGCACACTCGTCGAGGCCAGCGCGGTGCCGCAATCGCAGTACGCGGCACTCAGCCACGGCTGCCAATCCGGGCCCACCGCCGCCTGCAGGCTCGGTGATGCCTGCGCGAACAGGCGCCGGCCGCTACGGGTGAAGACCGCGGCGGCCGCGTCGTGCGGCAATGACGTGGGCAGGAACACGGTGATGAAGGTGCACATGCGGGCATCCGGGTCCGTCCGGGGATGCCTGCATGATAAATGCACGATGGGGTCAGAGCCCTTTCCTGCGGAAAAGGATCCGACCCCTTACCCGATGCCCAACCCCGGAATCGCGCTGATGCTGTCCGGATCGAACCCGGCCAGCGCGGCGAAATGACGGCCACGCGCCACGTAGTCGCGGTACGCACCAAAGCTCGGTGCACCCGGCGACAGCAGCACCACCCCGCCCTGTTCGCCCAGCGCGGCGCGCGCCAAGGCCATCGCCTCGGCGAGATCGCCCGCCGCATGCAGGCCGAAGCGACCGGCGTCGGCCAACGGCTGCAGCATCGCGTGGATGCGCGGGCCGTTGCTGCCCATGGTCACGATCTCCACCGGCGGCACATCGTGCGCCATGTGCTGCATGAAATCGGTCCAGTCCAGGCCACGGTCATGCCCCCCCACCAGCAGCGCGATGCGCTGCCCGGCGAAGCACTCCAGCGCGGCCAGGCTGGCATGCGGCGTGGTGCTGATCGAATCGTTGACGTAGGTCAGGCCATCGGCCACGCCGATGCGCTGCAGGCGGTTCGGCAGCGGACGGAAGTCCTGCACCGCCGGTGCCAGCGCTACGGCATCCAGCCCCAGCGCTTCCAGCGCGGCCAGCACCGCGCACAGGTTGCCGCGGTTGTGGCGGCCTGGCAGCGGCGTGTTGCAGGTATCAAACACGGCCTGCTCACCGCGATGCACGATGTCGCCGCGCATGTGCCAGCCCTGCGGCTGGTTGAACCAGACCACTTCGCTGTCGGGCAGCGACAGCGCGGCCAGGTGCGGATCGGCGGCGTTGAGCACAGCGATGCGCGGTGCGGCTTCAGTCACCAGCCGCAGCTTGTCTTCGATGTAACGCTGTTCGCTGCCGTGCCAGTCCAGGTGTTCCGGGAACAGGTTAAGCACCACCGCCACCTGCGGGCGGGCGCCACTGCGTGCCACCTCACCGGTCTGGTAGCTGGACAGTTCCACCGCCCAGTACTCGGGCGCGGGCTGGGGATCCAGCACTTCCAGCAGCGGCAGGCCGATGTTGCCGACCAGGCCGGTGCGATGGCCGGCGGCACGCAGCAGGTGCGCAACCAGCGCGGTGGTGGTGCTCTTGCCCTTGGTACCGGTCACGCACACGGTGTCGTGCACGATGCCATCGTCGGCCGCGTGTTCGGCGAACCACAGCGCGGTGCCACCGATGAAGCTGGTGCCCTGCCCTGCAGCCGCCAGCGCGATCGGCTGGTACGGGCTGATGCCGGGCGATTTAATCACCACGTCGAACGCGGCCAGCGCTTCAGCGGAAGGCTCGCCACGCACGTCCAGCGCGCCCTCCGTTTCCGCACGCGCCGCCTCGACCTCGGACACCGGGCAGAACAGGCTCAATGCCAGCGTGGGCAGGCGCGCGCGCAGCACCGCAAACGCGGCGCGGCCCTCACGGCCCCAGCCCCACAGCGCGACGCGCTTTCCTTCAAGCTTCGAAATCTTCACGCACCCGTTCCCACAGCGCAGCTGGAACACGGTGCTCGCCCTGCAGCTGCAGCAGCGGTGCCAGTTCCAGTTCGGCGGCATCCAGCTGCGGCTGGATCTCGTTGCAGAAGCGCTTCACCAGCACGTCTTCATTCCACTCCGGGCGCTGTGCCAGGGTCGCCATCGCCGCACGCGATTCGCGGCCTTCGCCCACGCACTCGAACGGCTTGTGGTCCTGGAATTCCAGCAGCGCATCGAAGCCACCGGCCTGCTCGGCATCGTCCAGCAGGTTGCGGCCGAAGATGCGCACCAGGCGCGTCTTGGGCATGAACGGGGCCAGCGCCAGGAACACGAAATGGCATTTCGGGCAGACGCCGCACCAGCGGTTCACCGGGCGCTCGCCGAGGATGTGGAAGTTGCGGTTGCAACTGGAGAAATGCGCGTCGTAGAAGTCACTCTTGGCGAACTGGCGGGCCACCGCCAGCTCGGACATCGGGCGCAGCAGCGAGTAGTACTGCAGGTCCGCCGCCACGTACTTCTGCACATGGCTACCGAAGGCCTGCTCGCAGGCCCACCCCTTGGACCACTGGTGGTTCACTTCGCCGGTGCCTGGAATCTGGCTGCCGTAGCTGGCCGAGCGCTCGTTGGAGAACACGACCTGGTCCACGCCGTGCAGCAACGCGGCCAGCACCATGATCGCCGAGTTCACCACCGTCACCGGGATATGGCCGTTCCAGGCGCCCTGGCGGTTCAACTCGAACAGTTCCGGTGCCAGCGTGCGGCCCAGGTTCAAGGTCGGCAGGCCAGTGCGCTCGGCGCACGCACGGATCAGCTGCGAGCCACCGATCCAGGTCACGGTCTCGTCCACGCCGGCACGGCGCAGCGCTTCGATGCTGACCAGCGAATCCTTGCCGCCGCCGATGGCCACCAGCGCATGCGGCTGCAGGCCCAGCGCCGGCGCCTGCACGGCCTCGCCCTGCACCGGCAACCGGAAGCGGCCGCGCAGGTTCAGGCCGTTGCGGTAGGCGAATTCGCCCAGGCCGTTGAGGTAAATGGTCTCCACCAGCGCGGCGGTATCGGCATCGATGCTGTAGCTGTCGATGCTGACCGTATCCGGTACGCCGGCCTTGTAGTAGCTGACACCGGCGATCAGGTGCAGCAGCTGCAGCGCGCGCTGCACGGCGGCGCTACGCGCTTCGTCCAGCACGAACGGGGCGCCCGGCACGGTGATGGTTTCCACCATCTCCGGGCCGTCATCAAAGGCGTAGACCAGCTTGGCCACGCCGGTATCCGCGGCGAATTCGCAGCGGACGAAGCGGAAGCGGGAAACCTGGTGTTTGTCGAAAGCAGTCATGGTGTATCCGGTCAGGCACGGGCCCGCGCGATGGCGCGGGGCGTGTCGGTGGGCGGGTGCAGGGCGCGCGCGGTGGTCATTCGATCACGTCTTCGCGCGGCAGCATCCGCTGGTTGTAGGTGTTGGCCATCACATAGCCGTACGCGCCGGCGTCGGCGATCAGCATCACGTCGTCCGGCGCAGTTGACACCGGCAGCTTGCGGCGCTTGCCGAACACATCGCTGGATTCGCAGATCGGGCCGACCACATCGAACGCCGCTTCGGCATAACCACCCTGGCGGCTGAGGTTCTCGATGTCGTGCCAGGCGTCGTACAGCGCCGGGCGCATCAGCGTGTTCATGCCGGCATCCAGGCCCACGCGGCGCACGCCGTCCTTTTCCACCACCTGGGTGGCATGGGTCAGCAGCACGCCCGATTCGGCCACCAGGTAGCGGCCCGGCTCGATCGCCAGGCGGAATGCCGGGTGCAGCGCCTTGACCTCGGCCAGGCCCTCGGCCCAGGCGTCCAGGTCGAACGGCTCGTCTTCGTCGCTGTACGGAATCGGCAGGCCGCCACCGATGTCGATGGTGTGCACGCTGCCGATGCGGCGGGCGAAGCCGGCCAGCTCATCGCACATCAGGCGCCAGTGCTGCGCGGTTTCCACGCCACTGCCCAGGTGCGCATGCAGGCCGACCACGCGGCTGCCCAGCTCGGTGGCCGCGCGCACGAACTCGTCCACGCGGGCGATCGGCAGGCCGAACTTGGACTCCTTGCCGCCGGTGCGGACCTTGGCATGGTGGCCTTCGCCACGCCCCAGGTCGACGCGCAGCCACAGCTCGCGGTTGCGGAACAGGTCCGGCCAGCGCTGCAGCGCTTCGACGTTGTCGACGGTGACGGTCACGCCAAGGGCGAACGCCGCCTCGTACTCGCTGCGCGGGCAGAAGCTGGGAGTGAACAGCACGCGCCGCGGCGACAGCTCCGGCAGGTGCTGGAACACATGCTTCAGCTCGCCGTACGAGACGCACTCCAGCCCGAAGCCCTCGGCTTCCAGCAGCTGCAGGATGGCCGGGTGGCTGTTGGCCTTGATCGCGTAGTAACGCTGGTCGATCGGCTTGATCGCGGCCAGCGCGCGGGCGCGGGCGCGCACCGTCGGCAGGTGGTAGACATAGCGCGGCGTACCGGCATCGGCCAGCTGCAGCAGGTGCGCACGCTGGCCGCGCCACCACGGCGTGCCGCGCGGGCGCACGGTGCCGGCAATCTCGCGCCAGCGCGGGCCGAACACTTCGGTTTCTTCCACCGGCATCGCACCGCTGTCGATCAGCTCGGCATGCAGGATCGGCAGCAGGCCATCGGCATCGGCCTCGTCGATGACGAAGGTCAGGTTCAGGTCGTTGGACGACTGCGAAATCATGTGCACGCGCTCGCGGCCGAAGGTGGCCCACACGTCCGACAGCTTGTGCAGCAGAGAACGCATGCCGCGGCCGACCAGGGTGATCGCCGCGCACGGCACGATCACCTTCACCTTGCAGATCTGCGACAGGTCGGCCGACAGCGCGGCCAGCACATCGGTGTTGACCAGGTTCTCGGACGGGTCCAGCGACACGGTGACGTTGGTCTCGGCCGAACCGATCAGGTCCACCGACAGGCCATGCTTCTTGAACAGGTTGAACACATCGGCCAGGAAGCCGACCTGCTGCCACATGCCGATGCCTTCCATCGACACCAGCACGATGCCGTTGCGGCGGCTGATCGCCTTGACGCCTGGTACCGGTGCAGCACTGCCGTCAATGCTGGTGCCCGGCAGTTCCGGACGCTCGGTATCGAGGATGGCCATCGGCACGCCTGCATCGCGGCACGGCTTGATCGAGCGCGGATGCAGCACCTTCGCACCAGTGGTGGCGATTTCCTGCGCCTCGTAGTAGTCCAGGCGGGTCAGCAGGCGCGCGTCCGGCACATCCTTCGGGTTGGCACTGAACATGCCCGGCACATCGGTCCAGATTTCCACGCGGCTGGCGCCGAGCAGCGCGCCGAAGTACGCCGCCGAGGTATCCGAGCCACCACGGCCGAGGATGGCGGTACCGCCATCGGCATGCCGCGAGATGAAACCCTGGGTGATCAGCAGGCGGGTCGGCTGCGCGCGGAAGCGCTGCATCCACTCCGCGTCGGCACGCCACTGGCAGTTCACCGACAGGCGCTGTGACCAGTCGCTCTGGTTCGGCTGCGGCGGCATCGCGTCCAGCCACTGGCGGGCATCCATCCAGCCCATGTCCAGGCCCGAGGCGTGCAGGTAGGCCGCGCCCAGCGTGGACGACAACAGTTCGCCCTGGCCCAGCACTTCGGCCTGCCACTGCAGCGGACGGGTGGCCGCACGCGGGTCGTCGAGCAGGCCCTGCAGTGCCGCCAGGCGCTCGGCCAGTACTTCGCGGCCCAGGCCCAGTTCGGCCAGGAAGCCTTCATGGCGTTCGACCAGCGCGGCCACGCGATCACGGCTGTCCGGCGCGCCATCGGCGATCGCGGTCAGTTCGTTGGTGACCCCGGACAGCGCCGACACCACCACCAGCACGCGCGAGCCGGTCTCTTCCGCGCGTTTTTTCGCCAGCTTCCCGATCGTGTCCCAGCGGTGACGACGCGACACCGAGGTGCCGCCGAACTTCAGTACGATCCAACGATCGACAAGGGGGGAAGCTGACATGGATTGGCTATGTAGAATGTGGGGAAGCCGCCCTCGGGGGCGGAACCTTTGATTCTAAGCGCAATATCCCCGTAGATGGCCCTCCTCCGTTACCTGCAGCTCGATGTCTTCGCCTCCCGCCCCGGAACCGGGAATCCACTGGGTGCCCTGCTGGACGCCGATGCGCTCTCCGGCGAGCAGATGCAGGCCCTGGCCGCCTGGCTGAACCTGTCCGAGACGGTGTTCTTCCTGCGCCCCAGCGCGCCCGGCGCCGACTACCACATCCGCATCTTCACCCCGACCCGAGAGCTGGCGTTCGCCGGCCACCCGAGCGTCGGCGCGGCCTGGGCGGCGGTGAGCTGCGGCCTGGCCCAGCCTCGCGACGGCGCCCTGCTGCAGCAGTGCGCGGCGGGGGTGCTGCCCGTGCGGGTGAGCGGCCCGGCCGCGGCACTCCAGATCCAGCTGGCCAGCCCACCGGCGCGGCAACTGGCGACTGGCGCAGATGCGGCACCCGAAACACTGCTGGCCCTCGCCGCCAACGGGCACGTGCCCGAACTCTGGGACAACGGCGCGCGCTGGTGGCTGCTGCCGCTGCGCGATGCCGCCGCTGTGCGCGGCCTGGCGCCGGACATGGCCGCCCTGCGCGACTGGAGCCTTGCCACCGAGGCCACCGGCGTGGCCGTATTCGCCGACGAAGCCGGTACCGACCACACCCGTGTGGTGCGCGCATTCTGCCCCGCCGATGCGGCCAGCGTGCCGGAAGATCCGGTCACCGGCAGCGCCAATGCCCTGATCGCTGCCTGGCTGCGGCAGCGCAACGCCCTGCCCGGCCGCGAGGGCCACTACGTGGCCAGCCAGGGCCGCGAAGTCGGCCGCGATGGCCACGTGCAGGTGCAGGTCGACGCGCAGGGCACGGTCTGGATCGGCGGCCAGGTGCAGCCGGTCATCGACGGCCACCTTCGCTGGTAGCGCACGAAAAAAGGGGACGGAGGGAATTAAGTCGCTTATGGCACTTGGGGCACAAGCGACTTAATTCCCTCCGTCCCCTTTTTTGTGCCCCGCGCTACGCTATGCCGCCTGTTTACTGGAGTCCTGCCTGATGTCCACCCGCCGTTTCCTGCAGCTGGATGTGTTCTCCCCGCGCGCCGGTGCCGGCAATCCGCTGGCCGTGGTGCTTGATGCCGAAGGCCTGGACGATGCCAGCATGCAGGCCATTGCGCGCTGGACGCGCCTGCCCGAGACCACCTTCGTGTTCCCGCCGCAGGTCGCAGGCGCCAGCTACCGGCTGCGCATGTTCAGCCCGCAGAAGGAGGTCCCGTTCGCCGGCCATCCCAGCGTCGGCACCGCGCATGCGGTGCTGCAGGCGGGCCTGGCCGCGCCAGTCGACGGCGTGCTCGTGCAGGACGGCATCGCCGGTGCGCTGCCGCTGCGCGTGAGCGGCGAGGGCGCGCAGCAGCGCATTGCCATCCGCACCCCGCGCGCGCAGCTGGCGGAGATCGCCGAGGCCACCGACCCGCGCCTGCAGGCGGCGCTGAAGGATTGGCCGCTGGGCTCGCTGCCGCCGGCGCGCATGCAGGGCGGGCGCAGCTGGTGGGTGGTGCAGGTGGCCGATGAAGCGGCACTGCGCGCACTGCGCCCGGACTGGGACGCGGTCGCGGCTCTGGCCGAATCCACCGACAGCATGGGCGTGTTTGCCTACGCCTTCAGCGATGGCAGCGAGGGCTTCGATCTTGCAGTACGTGCCTTCGTCGGCAATGGACGCCGCTTCGAGGACGCCGCCTCCGGCGCGGCCAATGCGGTGCTGGCCGCATGGCTGGACCTGCGCGATGCGCTGCCGCGGGGCCGTGAATCGTTCGAAGTCAGCCAGGGCCGCGAAGTCGGCCACGACGCGCGCCTGACCCTGCGGGTCGATGAAGACGGCGAGGTCTGGTCGGGCGGGCAGGTGCAGACGGTGATTACCGGCACCCTTGATTGGTGATCGCGCTGGCGGGTGGTAGAGCCGAAGGCAGCGGCAGGAGCCGCTGCCAACGTCGGACGCGACGGCCCGGAGGGTGGGGACCAGGAAGGCCGCCATAACGCTGGCCGGCTGCTACATGGACCCCGGCATCATGCGGTTGCCGGCCCGCGGCCGGCACTACCGTGGCTCAGCCCAGTTCGGCTTCCAGGCTGATCGGCACCGCGCTCAGCGCCTTGGACACCGGGCAGTTCTGCTTGGCGTCATCGGCAATGGCACGGAACTGTGCGGCGTCGATGCCCGGCACCACGGCCTTCACCTTCAGCCGGATCTGCGACAGCTGCGGGCCGCCCTCCAGGGACAGATCGACCTTGGCCTCGGTGTCCAGCGAGGTCGGGGTGAAGCCGGCCTCACCAAGCTTGGCCGACAGCGCCATGGTGAAACAGCCGGCGTGCGCGGCGGCGATCAGCTCCTCCGGATTGGTGCCCTTCTCGTCGCCGAAGCGGCTGTTGAAACCGTAGCGGGTCTTGTCCAGCAGCCCGCTCTGCGGCGTGCTCAGCTGTCCCTTGCCCGACTTCAGATCGCCTTCCCAGTGCGCGGTGGCGTGTCGCGAGATTCCCATGTGCTGCTCCTGCGTGGCGGTGATGAACGGCCACTCTCGCACGGGACGCGTTAGCCCTGCGTCGCTCCGCCGCATGCCGCACGTCCGCCGGACATCGGACAGCTGGTCACTTCTTCGCCAGACTGACGCGGACTTTTCCCTTGTTTTCAGTGGTTTCGCACATTCCAGCAACGGGCAGGCAGCAGCCATCGCGCACGCTGCAGCGCCCCCGCCCCCCACCGCCGGCCATGTACTGAATCGGCCTGGATATGAAAAAACATGCACTTTCCGCGCTTCGGGCTATTGGCGGCGCCCGAGAGTTGCCCTACATTGCGCTTGCCGACGGGGTTCGGCGCCGACCACACAACCAACCGTTCACGGAACAGGAAACCATGGCAAAGACCGCTAAGAAGGCTGCCCCGAAGAAGGCAGTGAAGAAAGTCGCGACGAAGGCAGCCGCCAAGCCGGCCGCTCCGAAGCCGATCAAGGAAGTGCTGACCAAGTCCGGCCTGGTTGCACACATCGCTGAAGCCTCCGGCGTCATCGCCAAGGACGTCCGCGCTGTGCTGGCCTCGCTGGAAAGCGCCGTCGCCTCCTCGGTGCACAAGAAGGGCGCTGGCTCGTTCACCCTGCCGGGCCTGCTGAAGATCACCACCGTCAATGTGCCGGCCAAGCCGAAGCGCAAGGGCATCAACCCGTTCACCAAGGAAGAGCAGTGGTTCGCTGCCAAGCCGGCCACCACCAAGCTGAAGGTGCGTCCGCTGAAGAAGCTGAAGGACGCCGCGCTGTAAGCGCGCGCCCCAACGCGGATTCCGACGGGACGGCTCTGGCCGTCCCGTTTTTTTTGTCCGCACCACACCCCGCAACACAGCGTTGCCGCGGCCCCGGCAATCCCCGTACAGGCCCGCCAGCATTGGCTGCCGGTGCTCCGCAAAGGGCGCGGAACGTACCGGGTGGAACACTGCGTGCAGCGCCGGCCGTCGCCGCCAGCCGTGGCCTTGCCTATGGTGGGCACATCCTCCACAGCTACGGCGAGCACACCCTCATGGCCAGCCCCTCCACCCGCTACCGGATCTCGGTAACCCCGATCGAAAAGGACGGGCTGCAGTGCACCGGGCGCTGCACCATCGAACTCGAACACCGCGCCGGCCGCGACCTGATGCGCCTGCTGGAAGCGGCCCCGCGTACCGCCGGCATCAGTGGCGACGAGCGCGCGACCCTGGTGATCGCCACCCAGCTGCTGCGCGACATCGTACAGCGCCACGCCGAGACCGACGGCCACGCACTGGCCGCCATCGCCGGCCAGGTCCTGCCGGCGCTGGACGCGCTGGAGCAGCTGCCCTCCTCCCGCTGATAGCGGCGCAACCGATACACTGCCGCCCTCCAGGTTGCCTCGGGGAGGAGGCGGGCATGCGCAGGATCCTGTTCCTGATCGCACCACTGGTGCTGCTGGGTTGTTCACGCCCGGCGGCACAGACGAATGATCACATCACGGCAGCGTCCGCTCCCGTCGCCGCAGCAGCGGACACCGGTACCGGCCCCGGTCCCGGTCCCGCAGCATTGCAGGCGAGCGATATGACGCTGCTGTCCGCCGTCGACGACGGCGCAGAGCCGCCGTCGACGATGCTCAACCGCTACGTCGCCGCACTGCTCAACCGCGACCGCGCCGCCAGCGATGCTGCCTGGACGATCCCACCCGGCGACCCGCGGCATGCAGACGACGCCGCGCTGCGGCAGCTGCAGGACCTGCGCACGCTGCGCCTGCACAGCGATACTCCGATCGCCCGAGATGACCGGCAGCCACCGCGGCTGCTTGAAGTCCCTGTGCAGATCCGTGCGGTCACCGCCAATGGCACGTTCCGCTTCGGCGGCTGGTACCGCGTGCAGCCCAGCAGCGACGGCAGCGCCTGGCAGATCCAGTCGGCACAGCTGCGTCCAACGCTGGACTGAACCGTTGCAGCGGCATGCACGCGCGATTCAGCCTGCGCGGCTACTCTTTGATCCATCCATCTGCTTCCCACCGGTCACCGACATGCGCCTGCGTTCCCTGATGACCCGCCTCGCGGCCTCCACCGTGCTGATCGCCGCTGCGATCGGTGCTCAGGCGGCTCCCTCCATTTCCGGCCGCGAACTGTCGGTGGGCGCCAGCGACGTGCAGCAGTACCTCGATGGCAGCTTCCCGCGCACCCAGGACGCCCTCGGCGGCCTGATCGCCCTGACCATGAGCCATCCGCAGCTGAGCCTTCCGGCCGGCGAACGGTTGACCCTGGGCATGGACGTCGCGCTGGCCACCGCCGGCGGCAACCCGGCCCGACTGGGCACGGTGAAGCTCAGCAGCGGCCTGCGCTACGACGCGCAGACCCAGGGCTTTCACCTGCAGCAGCCGAGCGTGGATGACTTCACCCCGGCCAACCAGGGCGGCCGCCTCGACTCGCGCACCCGTGGCCTGCTCAATGCGTGGCTGAGCGACTACGCCCAGCGCGAACCGATCTACAAGCTGGACCCGGCCGTGGCCGGGGTGCTCGGCGCCCTGCAGGTGCAGTCGGCACAGGTGAAGAACGGCAAACTGGTGGTCACTTTCAACCAGAACCTGGGCAACCTGGTACCGGCAGGCCTGCTGGGCAAATGAGGTGGTGCCGGGCGCTGGCCGGCAGCACGTCACTGCATCTGCCGGCCAGCGGCCGGCACTACCGGTAGCGCATCAGGCGGCAAGCGCTTTTACCACCGCCTCGCTGAAAGCCGGAATGTCATCCGGCTTGCGGCTGGTGATGACGTTGCCGTCGACCACCACCTCGGCATCGCGCCATGTCGCACCCGCGTTCGCCAGATCCTGCTGCAGGGAAGGCCAGGAGGTCAGCTCGCGGCCATCGGCCAGGCCGCTGTTGATCAGCAGCCACGGGCCATGGCAGATCGCCGCCACGGGCTTGCCGGCTTCATCCACTGAACGGATGAAGGCCAGTACGGCATCATCGGTGCGCAGTGTGTCCGGATTGATGACCCCGCCGGGCAGAACCACCGCATCGAAGCGTGCAGGATCGGCCTCATCCAACGGGATATCCACCGCGACGGCGTCGCCCCAGTTCTTCTCCTTCCAGCCCTTGATCGTCGCTTCCTTTGCGGGCGAGACCACGCTGACGCGCGCCCCTTCCGCTTCCAGCAAACGCTTGGGTTCGATCAGTTCAGACTGTTCGAAGCCGTGGGTGGCAAGGATGGCAATCTGCTTGCCCTTCAATCGCTCTGCCATGGAGGCACTCCGGTTGGGGGAGCCCACAGGATGGAAGAACGGCCCTTGCGCGGCGGTGACCCTGTCGTGCACGGCAGGTGGAGAGCCGCCGGGTGGTGCCGGCCGCTGGCCGGCACCTGGATTGCGCCTTGCCGGCCAGCGGCCGGCACTACCCGGTACCGATCAGCGCTTGGGCTGCAGCATCGTGCCGGTGCACTTGGGCGAGCCGCAACGGCACTCCCAGATCTTCTTCAGCTTGGCGGTGTGGCGCTCGGCCAGGGTGATGCCGTAGTTGTAGGTCAGCTCCTCGCCGGCCTTGATATCACGCAGTGCCTCGATGAACACCTTGTCGCCCCGGCTGTCGCCGTCCTCGTCCTCCTCGATCACCGCCTCGCAGTTCGGGTCGCAGCTGTGGTTTATCCAGCGCGCGTCGTTGCCCTTGTAGTTGGCGTCGATCACCCAGTCATCGTTGAGGGTGAACAGGAAGGTATGGCCACTTTCGACGTCGCCGCTGTCATCGGCATCGACATCACCGTGGCTGCGCAGCAGGCCCTTGTACTGGATCACGCGCTCGCCCTGCTTGATCGGGGCCACGGCGAACACGCCGTTGCCATGGATGGCGGACTTGCGGGCTTGGATCTTCTTCGGCATCGGCGCGGGCTGTTTGCAGCGAATGGAATGGGGATTCTCGCCCATTCCGGGTGATTGCGAAAATCACCCCGTTGGCGCAGCATTGCGCCCCGGCAACGGCCGCGGTGTGTCCTCCCGGCCTGGCCCAAGCGCCGGCTGAATGCCCGGCTTGGATGGTGGCGAATAAAAGCGTACAATTTCAGTCCGCTTTAAGAACCACTCGCATCCCCATGTTGCGCGTCACCAAACTCACCGATTACGCCACCGTCGTGCTGACCGTGCTGGCCGCCCGTCCGGGCGAAGTGCTCAGTGCCACCGAGCTGGCCGAATTCACCGGTCTGGAGCCGCCCACCGTCAGCAAGGTGCTCAAGCCACTGGCCCAGGCCGGCCTGGTCGAAGGCCTGCGTGGCGTCCGTGGCGGCTACCGCCTGACCCGCCCGGCCATCGAGATCTCGCTGTTCGAAGTGGTCGAAGCGATGGAAGGGCCACTGGCCCTGACCGAATGCAGCCACGACCACCACCAGTGCGGCATGGCGCCCAAGTGCGGCGCGCGCAGCAGCTGGCGGCTGATCAACGACGTGGTCTCCGAGGCCCTGCGCGATGTCACCCTCGCGCAGATCCTGCCCCCTCTCCCCCTTGCCGATGACGAACAGCGCCGCACCATCGCTGTCGACGTCGTCTCCTGATCCGTAGGCAGCCCCCCATGGCCACCGAAACCATCGAAAACGTCGCCCACGGCGACACCCCCAACCGCGAGATCCACGAGCAGCTCGGCCGCAAGTATTCGGCCGGCTTCATCACCGAGATCGAGTCGGACTCCCTGCCGCCGGGCCTGGACGAGGACACCATCCGTGCCCTGTCGGCCAAGAAGGACGAGCCGGAGTGGATGACGCAGTGGCGCCTGGATGCCTACCGCCACTTCCTGACCCTGCCGATGCCGGACTGGGCCAAGCTGGAGATCGCGCCGATCGACCTGCAGGCGCTCAGCTACTACTCCGCGCCGAAGGGCCCGAAGTACGCCTCGCTGGATGATGTGCCGAAGGAACTGCTCGACACCTACGACAAGCTGGGCGTGCCGCTGCACGAGCGCGCCAAGCTGGCCGGCGTGGCGGTGGATGCGGTGTTCGACTCGGTATCCGTGGGCACCACCTTCCGCAAGGAACTGGCCGAGAAGGGCGTGATCTTCTGCTCGATGTCCGAGGCCATCAAGGAACACCCGGCGCTGGTGCGCCAGTACCTGGGCACCGTGGTGCCGGTCGGTGACAACTACTTCGCCGCGCTCAACTCGGCGGTGTTCTCCGACGGCAGCTTCGTGTTCATTCCCAAGGGCGTGCGCTGCCCGATGGAACTGAGCACCTATTTCCGCATCAACGCCGGCCACACCGGCCAGTTCGAGCGCACCCTGATCGTGTGCGAGGACAAGGCCTATGTTTCCTACCTGGAAGGCTGCACCGCGCCGATGCGCGATGAGAACCAGCTGCACGCCGCGGTGGTCGAGCTGGTCGCGCTGGAAGATGCGGAGATCAAGTACTCCACGGTGCAGAACTGGTACCCGGGCGACGAGAACGGCGTCGGTGGCATCTACAACTTCGTGACCAAGCGTGCCGAATGCCGTGGCGCGCGCAGCAAGGTCACCTGGACCCAGGTCGAGACCGGCTCGGCGATCACCTGGAAGTACCCCTCGTGCGTGCTGCTGGGTGACGATTCGGTCGGTGAATTCCACTCCGTCGCGCTGACCCATCACCGCCAGCAGGCCGACACCGGCACCAAGATGATCCATGTCGGCAAGCGCACCAAGAGCAAGATCGTCAGCAAGGGCATCAGCGCCGGCCGCGGTCAGAACACCTACCGCGGCCTGGTGCGCGTGGACCGCAATGCTGATGGCGCGCGCAACTACACCCAGTGCGATTCGCTGCTGATCGGCAAGCAGTGCGGCGCCCACACCTTCCCCTACATCGAGGTGAAGAACCCGGGCGCCACCGTCGAGCACGAGGCCACCACCTCCAAGATCTCCGATGACCAGCTGTTCTACTGCCGCGCCCGTGGCATCAGCCAGGAAGACGCGGTGTCGATGATCGTCGACGGCTTCTGCAAGCAGGTGTTCCGCGAACTGCCGATGGAGTTCGCGGTGGAAGCCAAGAAGCTGCTGGAAGTCTCGCTGGAAGGTTCGGTGGGCTGACCGCCCGCCCCTGCCCCTCGCAAACGCATTCTCTTTACCGGCGGGCCCTGGCCCGCCCCACGGAAACCCCCACCATGCTGAAGATCGAAAACCTCCACGCCCGCATCGGCGACAAGGAAATCCTCAAGGGCCTGTCGCTGGATGTGAAGCCCGGCCAGGTGCACGCCATCATGGGTCCGAACGGCGCCGGCAAGTCCACCCTGGGCAACGTCCTGGCCGGCCGCGACGGCTACGAAGTGACCGAAGGCAGCGTGCAGTTCGACGGCGTCGACCTGCTGGAGCAGGACCCGGAAGCACGTGCCGCCGCCGGCCTGTTCCTGGCGTTCCAGTACCCGGTGGAAATCCCGGGCGTGAACAACACCTACTTCCTGCGCGCGGCACTGAACGCCCAGCGCAAGGCGCGCGGCGAAGAAGAACTCGATTCCATGCAGTTCCTCAAGCTGGTGCGGCAGAAGCTGGCCGTGCTGCACCTGAAGGACGAACTGCTGCACCGTGGCGTCAACGAAGGCTTCTCCGGCGGCGAGAAGAAGCGCAACGAGATCTTCCAGCTGGCCGTGCTGGAACCGAAGCTGGCGATCCTGGACGAGACCGACTCGGGCCTGGACATCGACGCGCTGAAGAGCGTGGCCGACGGCGTCAACGCACTGCGCGGCGCCGACCGTTCGTTCCTGGTCATCACCCACTACCAGCGCCTGCTGGACTACATCAAGCCGGACGTGGTGCACGTGCTGGCCGATGGTCGCATCGTCAAGAGCGGCGGCCCCGAGCTGGCGCTGGAGCTGGAAGCGCACGGCTATGATTTCCTGAAGGACCGGGTCGTGCCCGAGGCGGCGGTCTGATGAGCGCCCTGCTTGACTCCATGGCCCAGGCCTTCTGTGGCAGCGATGCGCGCCGCGAAGTGCTGGATGCGGCCCTGCGCGACGGCCTGCCCGCCGCCCGCAATGAAGCCTGGAAGTACACCTCGCTGCGCCAGCTGGAACGCCGTGCGTTCGCTGCAGCGCCGCTGCAGGCGCCGGCGCTGGACGCCGCGCTGCTGGACGACATCCCGGCGCCGCGCCTGGTGTTCGTCAACGGCCGTCTGGATGCCGCGCTGAGCGATGTGCAGGCCCTGCCGTCCGGCGTGCAGCTGCAGCCGCTGTCGTCCGCGCTGGCCGCTGGCGAAGACGCCGTGCGTTTCCTTGGCCGTCGCTACGAGCGCAGCGAAGAGATCTTCGCCCGGCTCAACGCCGCGCTGGCCGATGAAGGCGTCGTGCTGCGCGTGGATGAAGGCGTGCAGGTCGAAACGCCGCTGCAGCTGGTATTCGCCAGCGTCGCCGGCGAAGCCGACCTGGCCTGGCACCATCGCCACCTGATCGAACTGCGCGCCGGCGCCAGCCTGGGCGTGGTCGAGCACCGCTTCAGCGTGGGTGACTCCGCCCACCTGGACAACACCGTGCTGCATGCCCACGTCGCCCGCGACGGCGTACTCAAGCACGCCCGCGTGCAGGCCGGCAGCGCCCGCCAGACCAGCTTCCTGCGTACCGACGCGGTGCTGGCCCGCGACGCGCAGTACCACCGCGTGGACCTGGAACTGGGCGCCGCGCTCAGCCGCCACGAACTGAACGTGCGCCTGGAAGGCGACAACGCCCGGCTGACCGCCAACGGCGTGCTGCTCGGCAATGGCCGCCGCCACGTCGAGACCCGCCTGGGCATCGACCACATCGCGCGCGATACCGCCTGCGAGCTGCTGTGGCGCGGCGTTGCCGCCAACCGCAGCCGCGTGGTGTTCCATGGCGGCATCCAGATCCGCGAAGGCGCCGACGGCACCGACGCGAACCTGTCCAACAAGAACCTGCTGCTGTCGGCCGATGCCGAGATCGATACCCAGCCGACGCTGGTGATCGACGCCGATGAAGTGAAGGCCGCGCACGGCGCGACCGTCGGCCAGCTCGATGCCAATGCGCTGTTCTACCTGCGCTCGCGTGGCCTGCCCCAGGTCCAGGCGCAGGCACTGCTGAGCGCTGCGTTCTGCCATGAACCGCTGAAGATCCTGCCGGACGCGTTGCGCGAGCAGCTGGCACGCCGCCTGGACAAGGCCCTGGCCGAGGCGGGTGTGGCATGAACCTGTCCACGCCACGCCCGATCGAAGAACGCACCGGCGCCCCGGACTGGGATCGCGTCCGCCTCGACTTCCCGCTGCTGATGCGTGAAGTGCACGGCAAGCCGCTGGTCTATTTCGACAACGCCAACACCGGCCAGAAGCCGGTACAGGTGATCGGCGCGGTGGATGAGTTCTACCGCCGCTACAACGCCAACGTCAGCCGCGCGGTGCATGCACTGGGCAGCGAAGCGACCGACGCCTACGAAGGCGCACGCAACAAGCTGGCACGCTTCCTCAACGTGCGCGCCAGCGACCTGGTGCTGTGCAGCGGCACCACCTTCGCCATCAACCTGGTGGCCTACTCGTGGGCGCTGCCGCGATTGAAGGCCGGCGACGTGATCCTGATCACACGCATGGAACACCATGCCAACATCGTGCCGTGGCAGCTGGTCGCGCAACGTACCGGCGCCACCATCCGCGTGGCCGAGATCACGCCCGATGGCGCGCTGGACCTGGATGCGCTGCGCGCGGCGATGACCCCGGAGGTCAGGCTGCTGGCGGTCACCCATGTCTCCAACGTGCTGGGCACGGTCAATCCGGTGCGCGAGATCTGCCGTGAAGCGCGCAAGCGCGGCATCATCACCGTGGTCGATGGCTCGCAGGCGGTGCCGCACCGCAAGGTCGACGTCGCCGCGATCGGCTGCGACTTCTACGCCATCACCGGCCACAAGATGTGCGGTCCGACCGGCACTGGTGCGCTGTGGGCGCGCCGCGAGCACCTGGACGCGATGCCGCCGTTCCTCGGCGGCGGCGAGATGATCAAGGAAGTCAGCTTCGACGGCACCGTGTTCAACGATGCCCCGCACAAGTTCGAAGCCGGCACCCCGAACATCGCCGGTTTCATCGGCCTGGGCGTGGCCGCCGACTACCTGCAGCAGCTCGGCCAGGAGAACGTGGAAGCCCGCGAAGCCGAACTGCTGGCGCACTTCACCGAGGAGCTGCGCCGCGTCGACGGCCTGCGCATCATCGGCGAAGCGCCGGAGAAGGCCGCCGTGGTCTCGTTCCTGATCGATGGCGCGCATGCGCACGATCTGGCCACCCTGCTCGACCTGGAAGGGGTGGCCGTGCGCTCGGGGCAGCACTGCGCACACCCGCTGCTGCAGTACTTCGGCGTCGCCGCCACCTGCCGTGCCTCGCTGGCGTTCTACAACACGCACGCCGAGATCGAGCGCTTCATGACCGCGCTGACCAAGGTGCGCAAGCTTCTGGGCTGAGCCGGCACACCGGGGTCAGATCCCTTTCGCGACGCGAAAGGGATCTGACCCCAGCAACGTCCCCACCAACCGGCGCTGTGACTGCAACGCTGCCCGGATCGCGACCAGATCACCCGCAGGAATGCCCTGCGCGATGAACTCCACATACCGCCTTCGCCGCTCTTCCACATCGAAGGCCATCAAATCGAACGCCGGGTGTGGTGTAAGCAGCGCGTTGCACGTTCCCCGCGCATTGGCCCGATAGCTGGACCAGCGATAGTCGCCGGGATGCGCCACCCTCCCCGCCCGCACCGGATTGAGCTCGATGTAGCGCTGGCAGGCCAGCAGATAGCGATCCGTATCCACCACCGTGGAGTGGAAGCGCCCTTCCCATAACGTGCCGGTGCGGCCCTGCCGATCATTCACCCGACGTACGTAGGTCCGGTTCACGGCCTGCATCATCCGCGACAGCCCGCCGCAGAGATCAGGCGTTGCCAGAAGATGGACGTGATTGTCCATCAGCACATAAGCGTGGACCCGGCAGTGCTGCTGGTCTGCGTGATGACACAGCAGGCGCAGGTAGGCGACGCGGTCGCCATCCGCAAAGAACACGCGCTGACGATTGTTGCCGCGCTGGACGACATGTTGCGGATATCCGGGCGCATCGATGCGCCGTGGCCTTGGCATGGGCTGCTCCTGGTAGCAGGGGGTCAGGGCCCTTCGCTGCGCAAAGGGATCTGACCCCGAGCATCTGCCGATTCCGGGCCCGTGCCAGTCGGTCCATGGCCTGCCGTTGAGTCAGTAGATGCCGGGGTCAGATCCCTTTCGCGTTGCGAAAGGGATCTGACCCCACTCCCCCATTTGCGCCCGCCCACGCCCCACCTAGAATGGGGCCATGAGCACCCTGACCTTCCGCGCCGCCACGCCGGCCGACATCCCCGCCCTGATCGCCCTCGTCACCTCGGCCTACCGTGGCGACGCCAGCCGCGTTGGCTGGACCACCGAAGCCGACCTGCTGGATGGCGCCCGCATCGACGCCGAAGGCATCCAGGCCGACCTCGACCGCCCGCGCTCGACCATCCTGCTGGCCGAGCGCGAAGGCGTTCTTGTGGCCTGCGCCCACGTTGCCGACGTCGACGGCAACGGCTACTTCGGCATGTTCTCGGTCGATCCGGCCCAGCAGGGCGGCGGCGTCGGCAAGCAGCTGATGGACGCCGCCGAAGCGCACGCCGCACGCGAATGGAAGGTGCCGGTGATGCAGATGACGGTGATCGACGTACGCGACGAACTGATCGCCTACTACGAGCGCCGCGGCTACCAGCGTACCGGCATCAAGAAGCCGTTCCCATATGGCGACGAACGCTTCGGAATCCCCAAGCGCGACGACCTGCGCTTCGAGGTCCTGGAAAAGCCACTGGCCGGAGCCGCCGCGTGAGCGATACCTGGACCTTCGTGTGTGCCGGCAACGAGCTGCTGCCCGGTGAAATGAAGAGCGTGTTCGACGAAGTGACCGGCACGCCGATCGTGGTGTTCAACCTCGACGGCGAGCTGTACGCGCTGGAAGACCAGTGCACGCATGAGGAGTTCGAGCTGTCCTCGGGCGAGTTCAACACCGACGAAGGCAGCGTGGAATGCGTGCTGCACGGCGCGCGCTTCGACGTGCGCGATGGCCGCGCCCTGTGCGCCCCGGCCTATACGCCGGTACCCAAGTTCCCGGTGAAGCGCGAACACGACGCCGTCTGGACCCGCGACGACCGCGATTGAAGCGCCCCTGGCCGCCGGCGACTCCGCCCAGGGGTGGAAGCCAGCGGAGCGCGCTGAGAGGCGTTCAGGGGCCTCCCCGGGCCTCCAGACCGCTCGTTCGCCCGCGCATATGCGAATCATTATCGTTGATGTTATCCTACGTAACATCTTCGTAACGACTCCGCCCCCTGCGCCATGGCTTTGCCCGCGCCCGCCGCCACGCTGTGCCAGCTTCCCCGCCATGGGTGGCCGTTGGCTGTGGCCCTGCTGCTGACGCTGCTGCTGGGCTGGTCGGCCCTGCACGAAGGGCGCGATGGACCCGCCACCTACGGCTGGCAGGCACACGCTGAAGATCTTCAGCAGGCCATGCCGATGCCGGCCCCGCCGGCGGACGAGTGCCCGCGCCATGCGGTGCCAGTACCTGAGCCGCCGCTGGATGGCGAGGGCACAACGCCCTGTACCGGACTGGCTCCCCCGCGCGCCGCCCTGGTCGCGCATGTTCCGCTGTGGCGCTCCGATGCCCTGCACTGGCAGCTGCACGATCCCGCACTGCGGTTGAACCCCGGCCACGCACCGCCCGCACCGCACGCCAGCTGAGGCGCCCTGCGGCCATTGCCGTGCGCCTGGAGTCGTCCGCTGCGCAGCCGAGCATCGGCTCGGCTCTACAGAAGACGCCCTCTACATGCCGTCGCGCTGTCTGCGCTTCGGCCCTCGCCCCTTTCCGATCCCAGCCACTACCACCCAAGCCATGACCCACATCACGTCCCGCAAGCGCGCCCCGCGCGTTTCCCTGCTCGCCACCGCCACCCTGGCCGCCGGCTTCGCGCCGTTGGCCGCACAGGCGGCCGACAGCGCTGACGCAGCCTCCTCCCGCAAGGCCACCGAGCTGGACAAGGTGCAGGTGCGCGGCAGCTGGTTCAATCCGTCCTCGCCGAAGTTCACCGCTGAACTGCTGGACACCCCGAAGTCGGTGTCGATCGTCTCGGAGAAGCTGATCGCCGAAACCGGTGCGACCAACCTGCAGGATGCGCTGCGCATGGTGCCGGGCATCACCTTCGGTGCCGGCGAAGGCGGCAACCCCACCGGTGATCGCCCCTTCATCCGTGGCTTCGATTCGCAGAGCAACGTCTTCGTCGATGGGCTGCGCGACGTCGGCTCGCAGACCCGCGAGATCTTCGACCTGGAGCAGGTGGAAGTAGTCAAGGGCCCGAGCTCGGCCTACGGCGGCCGTGATTCCGGCGGTGGCAGCCTGAACCTGGTCAGCAAGACGCCGAAGCTGAAGAACGAGACCAGCGCCAGCATGGGCATCGGCACCGACAGCTACGCGCGCGGCACCGTGGACGCCAACTACGTGCTGGGCGATGGCATCGCCGCGCGCCTGAACCTGATGAAGCACGAATCGGACATCGCTGGCCGTGACGCCGCCAATGTCAGCCGCTGGGGTATCGCGCCGTCGATCGCGTTCGGCCTGAACGGCCCGGCGCAGCTGATCGCCAGCCACTACCACATGCAGAGCGATGATCTGCCCGATGCGGGTGGCTTCCCGTATGGCAACCCGAACGGTGCGCCGGCCTCGAAGTGGGTCGACGGCCGCCCGATGGTGCCGGACCGCAACAACTACTACGGCCTGGTCGACCGTGACTTCCAGCGTACCCGCGCCGACATCAGCACCCTGGATGCCAGCTACGACTTCGGCGGCCACAAGCTGCGCAACATCGCGCGCCTGGGCAACACCAGCAACGACTACCTGTGGACCCAGCCGGACGACAGCCAGGGCAACCCGAACAACTACGGCACCCTGTGGCGCCGGACCAACAGCCGTGCCGTCGACGTCAAGAGCTTCGCCGACCAGCTGGGCCTGACCGGTGCCTTCCAGACCGGTGCGCTCAAGCACAGCTACAGCGCGGGCGTGGAATACAGCGACGAGAAGATGACCCGCGGCAGCTATCTGATGACCCCGGGCACCAGCAACCCGCTCACCGGCAACAGCAAGTGCCCGACCACCGGCGCGGCCACCGGCTACAACTGCACCGATTTCGCCAATCCGAACCCGCGCGATCCGTGGGCGGCCACCCATTCGGTGTACCGCAGCGACAAGGCACTGGACGTAGAGCAGCGCACCAAGACCACCTCGGCCTACGTGTTCGACACCATCGAGCTCAATGAGCAGTGGATGATCAACCTCGGCCTGCGCTACGACGACTTCCGCACCACCCTGACCACCCCGGTGGCCGGCAAGGCACCAACCCGCGTGCGCAACAGCAACGACTTCCTGAACTACCAGGCCGGCGTGGTGTTCAAGCCGGCCGCCAACGGCAGCATCTACCTGTCGTGGGGCACCTCCTCGACTCCGCCGGGCATGGACGGTGGTGATGGTTCGGACGGCCTGAGCGCCGCCGTGGCCGACCTCAAGCCGCAGGATACGAAGAACCTCGAGCTGGGCACCAAGTGGGACCTGTTCGACCAGCGCCTGAACCTCACCGCGGCGATCTTCCACACGGTGATGAACAACGCGCGCGTGACGGTCGACAACGGCACCAGCCAGAATGCCGGCAAGAAGGAAATCAACGGCTTCGAGCTGGGCTTCACCGGCCAGCTGACCGACGCCTGGAGCCTGTACGGCGGCTACACCTACCTGGACTCGGAACTGAAGGACAACGGCTTCGTCTGTGGTGCACCGGTCGGCCGCACCTGCCCGTCCAACGTCTACGTGCCCTCGCCGTACAACGGCAACGTATTCCCGAACACCGCCAAGCACAGCGCCAACCTGTGGACCACCTACCGCTTCCCGATCGGCCTGACCGTCGGTGCCGGTGCGTTCTACTCGGACAAGCAGTACGGTGACGTCGCCAACACCAAATGGATCGCCAGCTACACCCGCTTCGACGCAATGGCCAGCTATGCGATCCAGGACAACATCAGCCTGCAGCTCAACGTGCAGAACCTGACCGACAAGACCTACTTCACCAAGGCCTATGCCTCGCACTACGCGAGCATCGCCCCGGGTCGCTCGGCCACCCTGGCACTGAACGTGAAGTTCTGATGTAGCTTCGCTCCACCACGGCGGCAGGCTCTCCTGCCGCCGTTTTTGTTTCCGGCGATACTCACCCCATGGCAACCCGTACCCCCATCGACAGCGACGCCCTGGCCGAGCTGCTGCAGCACGATCCGCAGGCCGCGTTCGCACGCGTGCGCGACGCTGCGCAGGCTGGGCAGGGCGATGCACAACTGCTGCTCGCGCAGATGCACATGGAAGGCAAAGGCACCGCGCAGGACGCCTCGGCGGCGCTGCTCTGGTACGAAACCGCCGCCAACAACGGCGCGCCGATGGCGATGAACATGCTCGGCCGCTGCCATGAGCTGGGCCACGGCACGGCGGTCAACCTGGCGCTGGCGGCGGTGTGGTACCGGCGCGCGGCCGACACCGGCCTGGACTGGGGCCTGTACAACCTGGCCAACCTGCTGGCCACCGGCCGCGGCATTGCGCAGGACCGCGCGCAGGCACTGGCCCTGTACACCCGTGCCGCGCACCTGGGCCACGCCAAATCGATGAACCTGCTGGCCCGCCACCTCGAAGACGGGCTGGATACCGCACCCGATCCGCAGGCGGCGCTGGCCTGGTACCAGCGCGCGGCCGAGGCCGGTGATTTCCGCGGCCAGGCCAACTACGCCTCGATCCTGCTGCAGGCCGGCCAGGTCGAGCAGGCCGTGCACTGGCTGCGGCTCGCACTGGCGCACGGCAGCCCGGCATTCATGGCGCACATCGTGCCGGAGCTGGCCGCGTCACCGCATCCACAGGTGCGCGCCCTGGTCGCACCGCCGTCCCTCTGAGGAGTCCCGCATGCTGCTGCACATCCCCGACATTCTCAGCGCCGACCAGGTCGCCGACTTCCGCCGCCGCCTCGACGCCGCCGACTGGACCGATGGCCGCGAAACCGTGGGGCATCTGGGCGCACAGGCCAAGCACAACCAGCAGCTGCCCGAGGCTTCGCCGCTGCGCCGCGAACTGGGCGAGATCATCCTCGTCGCGCTGGCCCGGCACCCGCTGTTCTTCAGTGCCGCGCTGCCGCTGAAGTACCTGCCACCACGCTTCAACCGCTACAGCGGTGGCGGCACCTATGGCTACCACGTCGATGGCGCGGTGATGAACCTGGCCAATGGCGAACAGCTGCGTTCGGACATCTCCTGCACCCTGTTCCTGTCGGCGCCGGACGAATACGAAGGCGGCGAGCTGATCATCAGCGATACCTACGGCGAGCACGAAGTGAAGCTGCCGGCCGGCGACCTGGTCGTGTATCCGTCCAGCAGCCTGCACCAGGTGCGGCCGGTCACCCGCGGCGCGCGCGTGGCCTCGTTCTTCTGGGTGCAGAGCATGATCCGCGACGATGTGCAGCGCCGCCTGCTGTGGGAAATGGATGGCGCGATCGAGCGCCTGCGGCAGACCGGCGGCGACGCCGAGGCGGTCCTGCAGCTGACCGGCGTGTACCACAACCTGTTGCGGCGCTGGAGCGAAGTCTGAGCCTTGCCGGGCCGGCCTGCGACATTTTGGCAATCATTCTCATTTGCAACAGCTAACAGCTCTCATTACAATCACGCCCCGTTGATGCCGGCCGCTGCCGGCAGCCCCAGGGAACCCCCGCTTGCTGCGCCCGCTTCGCCCTCGCCCACTCATCCATCGCAAGATGGGCACCGCCATGCGCGGCCAGCGTCCTGCGCTGGCCAGCCTGCTGGCGTGGGTGGCAATGCTGGCGTTGCTGCTGGGCACCCTGCCGCTGCTGCCACAGGCCCAGGCCGGAATGGCCGTGCAGATGCCACTGGAAGAACGTGGCGGCGAAACACCCCTGCAGGAAGAGGCGCCGGCCAAGCTGCGCCGCTGCGCCTCCGCTCCGGTGAAGGCGGCCGAGAAGGCACGCCCGCCGTTGCTGCTGGCCAGCCACTGGCTGCGCACTGAGCTCGACCTCGTACCCGCCATGCCGGCCATGCCCGGCGTGCGCCCGGACTGGCCGCTGGCCGCTCCGGACACGCCCTGGGCCGATGCGCCCGGGCGCCGTCAGCAACGCGGCCAGGCGCCGCCGCTCGCCTGATCCACGGCCCGACGTGACCGCCTGCGCGGTCGCGCCTGCACGCCGCTGCCTGCTTCATCCCTGCCGCCCCTGACCGGCCCTTCCGTGCCTGCCGCGCCCTTCGCGCACGGCACCGCGCCACCCTGCATCCTTCGAGGTAACTGCCATGGCCCAGCGCCATCGTGTCCGTTCGTCCCTGTCCCGTACCCTGCTGACCAGCGCCGTGCTGGCGGCTTTCGCCAGCCCCGCCTTCGCCCACGGTGACGCCGCAGGCGCGCCGCAGACGCTGGACAAGGTGGTGGTCACCGCCGCCGGCTTCGAGCAGAAGGTGATCGATGCCCCGGCCAGCATCAGCGTGGTCAGCCGCGAGGAACTGAGCAAGCGCCCGTACACCAGCCTGGTCGATGCGCTGCGCGACGTCGAAGGCATCGACGTCGGCCTGGAAGCGACCGACAAGAACGGCCGCGCCACCGTGTCGATGCGCGGCCTGCCGTCCGAGTACACCCTGGTGCTGATCGACGGCCGCCGCCAGAGCAATGTCGGCCAGATCTATCCGAACAACTTCGGTGGCGGCCAGTTCGCCTACCTGCCCCCGCTGGACGCGATCGAACGCATCGAAGTCGTGCGCGGGCCGATGTCCACGCTGTACGGTTCGGACGCGATGGGCGGTGTCATCAACATCATCACCCGCCGCAACCAGGACAGCTGGCACGGTTCGGTCAGCCAGGGCTTCACCGTGCAGCAGGACGACCAGTTCGGCGATGCACGCACCACCGACCTCTACCTCAGCGGCCCTTTGCTGAAGGAGCGCCTCAGCCTGGCAGTACGCGGCAGCTACTACGACGCGAAGGCTTCCAACCCGGAATGGGATGCGTTGTCCCTGCCCGACGGCACCCTGTGGGAGCGCAGCATCGGCTTCGGCGGTGGTGGCAAGTCGGTGGCCAACACCAACTGGAACAGCGGCGTGCGGTTGGACGTCCGCATCAACGACGATCACGAACTGTGGCTGGACTACGACGTGTCGCGGCAGAAGTTCGACAACAGCGAAGGCCAGACCGGCACCCTCGACAGCCTGGCCAGCCTGTGGCGCGTCGGCAATGCCGTCATTCCCAACCCGAACGGCAGCGGTACCGTCACCCGTCGCGTGGTGCAGCCGCGCGTGGGCTACACCGCCTACCAGCGCTACGAACGCGACCAGTTGTCGCTGACCCATCAGGGCCGCTACAGCTTCGGTACCTGGCAGACCTCGCTGACCCACAGCAAGAGCAGCAACCTGGGCCGTTCGCTGCCGCTGACCCTGGAAGAGCGCGCCAACCTGCAGACGCTTTGGAATGACGTCTGCCGCCGCACCGGTGCTGCCAACAACTGTGCGCCCGGCCGCGGCAACGCCCTGGTTGCCCTCAACCCGAGCGAGATGGCGCGCCTGCAGGCGTTCCTGCCGCGCCCGCTGCGCACCATGGAACTGGAAGGCTACGTGCTCGACACGATGCTCGACCTGGATTTCGGCGCGCACACGCTGACCGTGGGCGGCCAGTACAACGACACTGACATGGTCGACGGTGTGTTCGGCATGGATGGCGCCGGCTACCGCAGCAACGTCAAGCAGATGCACCGCATGTGGGCGCTGTTCGCCGAGGACAACTGGGCGCTGACCGACACCCTCACCGCCACCTTCGGCCTGCGCTACGACGACCACAACGTATTCGGCAGCCATGTCAGTCCGCGTGGCTACCTGGTGTGGAATGCCAGCGATGCGTGGACCTTCAAGGGCGGCGTCAGCACCGGCTACAAGACCCCGCGTCCGGACCAGCTGTTCCCGGGCATCACCGGCTTCGGTGGCCAGGGCGTGCTGCCACTGGTCGGTTCGCCGAACCTCAAGCCTGAAACCAGCACCAACTACGAACTGGCCGCCTACTATGAAGGCCAGCGCTGGGGCTTCAACGTCACCGGCTTCTTCAACACGTTCGAAGACAAGATCGCCAGCGGCGGCACCTTTGCGAACTGCGAAGTAGCCCGCGCCGGCAGCGGCTACTGCGTGGACATCGGCCCGGGCTGGGCGGCACTGGGCTACAGCACGTTCACCCAGAGCGTGAACATCGACAAGGCCGAGACCCGCGGTGCCGAACTGGCCGCGCATGTCGACCTGCTCGACACCCTGCAGCTGCGCGGCAACTACACCTGGACCAGGAGCGAGCAGACCAGCGGCGCGCAGAAGGGCCTGCCGATCAGCGGCACGATGCCGGCCAGGCACATGGCCAATGCCAGCCTCAACTGGCAGGTCAACGAAGCGATCAGCCTGTCGCTGATCGGCGAAGGCCGCTACGACCGCTACCGCGACACGCTGCTGGACGCCAACGGCGCCAGCCACACCCGCTACTACCAGGACTACACCATCTTCCATCTCGGTGGCAGCTGGAAGGCCACGCCATGGCTGACGGTGAACGCACGGGTCAACAACCTGTTCGACAAGGACTTCGTTTCGCAGTCGTGCCTGCTGATCAGCCAGAGCGAGTTCAACTGCGTGGACGACTACGCGACCAAGGACCAGCGCCGCAGCTACTGGATCTCGTTGAACGCGAAGTTCTGATCGCCGCGCCCGGCCCCGGTGGGTGCCGACCTTGGTCGGCACCGCTTCATCCACGCGTGGCGTGGATCTACCGATCGGTAGTGCCGGCCGCTGGCCGGCAATCGCCCTCCAGCGATACAGAACGACACGCAATTGCGAGCTATTCTCATCAATGATGTAATGGGCAGTCCCCGTCCGCCTCGAACCGTGCCGTGAGCCGTCCTGCCTCTTCCACCGTGGCGCAGCAACAGAACCGTGGCTTCTGGCTGCGGACGCTGCACCAGTGGCACTGGATCAGCTCGGCGGTGTGCCTGATCGGCATGCTGCTGTTCGCGGTGACCGGCCTGACCCTCAACCACGCCGCGAAGATCGAAGCCAAACCCCAGGTGCAGAACCAGCATCTGGAACTGCCGGCCGATCTGCTCGGCCAGCTCGGCACGCGCGAAAACGGCAATGCACCGATTCCGCGCCCGGCCCGGCACTGGCTGGACACGCAGCTGGGCATCGCCATCGGCGGGCGCCCGGCAGAGTGGTCGGCCGAGGAGATCTACCTGTCGCTGCCGCGCCCCGGCGGCGACGCCTGGCTGAGCATCGATCGCGGGACCGGCGCGGTGGAGTACGAATCAACCTCGCGCGGCGCGGTGTCCTACCTCAACGACCTGCACAAGGGCCGCAACGCGGGCCCGGCGTGGAGCTGGTTCCTGGACCTGTTCGCCGTGGCCTGCCTGGTGTTCTGCATCACCGGCCTGTTCCTGCTGCACCTGCATGCACGCCAGCGGCGCATGACCTGGCCGCTGGTCGGCCTCGGCCTGATGATTCCGCTGCTGATCGCCCTGCTGCTGATCCACTGACTTTCCTTCGTTTCCGGAGCCGCCCCATGCGCGTCACCCTGACCATCGCCCTCAGCGGCCTGCTGGCCACCTCGCCGGCGTACGCCACCACCCTCGACATCAACGTCGAAGTGCCCAAGCTCAACGTGGCCGAGTACCACCGCCCGTACGTGGCGGTGTGGCTGGAAGGCGCCGACCAGAAGGTCGCGGCCAACCTGTCGGTCTGGTACCAGCAGACCAGCAACAGCGAAGGCCACGGCACCAAATGGCTGCCGGACCTGCGCCAGTGGTGGCGCAAGAGCGGCCGCACCCTGCAGGTGCCGGTGGACGGCGTGACCGGCCCGACCCGCCCGGCCGGCAAGCACGCGCTGTCGTTCAACGACAGGCAGCCGGCACTGAAGCAACTGGCCCCGGGCAACTACACCCTGGTGGTGGAAGCGGTGCGCGAAGTCGGTGGCCGCGAACTGCTGAAGATCCCCTTCACCTGGCCGGCCACCGCCGCGCAGAACGGCAAGGCGCAGGGCGCCACCGAACTGGGCCAGGTCACCCTCGCCGTCAAACCATAACCGCCTGAGCCGGGGTCGGATCCCTTCCGCAGGAAGGGCTCTGACCCCATCGCCCTATCCCTCGGGGTCAGAGCCCTTTCCGCTGGAAAGGGATCCGACCCCTTCCAACTGGAGTCTTCCGCATGAAGCGCACGCTCGTCCTCGCCGCCGCCCTGGCCGCTGCCCTTCCCTTCTCCGCCCTGGCCCACAAGGCCTGGCTGCTGCCCTCGCAGACCGTGATCGCCGGCAACGCGCCGTGGATCACCGTCGACGGTGCGGTCTCCAACGATCTGTTCTACTTCAACCACGTGCCGCTGCGCCTGGAATCGCTGGTGATCACCGCGCCGGACGGCAGCACCGTGCAGCCGCAGAACGCGTCGACCGGCAAGTACCGCAGCGTGTTCGACATCGAACTGAAGCAGCCGGGCACTTACCGCATCGCGTCGGTCAATGACGGCCTGTTCGCCACGTACGAGCAGAACGGCGAGCGCAAGCGCTGGCGCGGCAGCGTGGCTACCTTCGGTGAACTGCCGAAGGACGCGAAGAAGCTGGAAGTGAGCCAGTCGATCGGCCGCGTGGAGACCTTTGTCACCAACGGTGCGCCGAACGACACCGCGCTGAAGCCGACCAACCGTGGCATCGAGCTGGTCGCCGTCGGCCACCCGAATGACCTGTTCGCCGGCGAGGAAGCCACCTTCCGCGTGCTGGTCGATGGCAAGCCGACCGCCGGCCTGCAGTTCGAGATCGTGCGTGGCGCCACCCGCTACCGCAACGCGCAGGACGAGCTGAAGCTGACCAGCGATGCCAAGGGCGAGATCAAGGTGACCTGGCCGGAAGCCGGCATGTACTGGCTGGAGACCGGCACCGAGGACAACAAGACGTCGGTGAAGCAGGCCGCCAAGCGCCGCCTGAGCTACGTCGCCACGCTGGAAGTGCTGCCGCAGTAATGTGGACCGCGATGCCGGGCATTCCCCGGCATCGCCACCGCAACGCATCACCATGACCGATTCCCATCTCGACATCGCCCGCCTCGGTGGCACCACCATGGGCACCACCTGGAGCGTGTCGCTGGTCGCGTCGCGCCAGCGCGACCTGCACCCGCTGCACGCCGGCATCCAGGCGCGGTTGGACGACGTGGTCGCGCAGATGAGCACCTGGGAGCCCGGCTCGGATCTGAGCCGCTACAACCGCGCCGACACTGGCCAATGGTGCGTGCTGCCGGCGGAGACCCGCCACGTTGTGACCTGCGCACAGGCCATCGCTGCCGCCAGTGACGGCGCCTTCGATCCCACCATCGGTCCGCTGGTTGCACTGTGGGGCTTCGGTGCACATGCCGGTGAACGCCGCCAGCCCGACGCCGCTACCCTGCAGGCCACCCGTGAGCGTTGCGGTTGGCAGCGCCTGCAGTGGCAGGATGATGCGCTTTTGCAACCGGGCCGGCTGGAACTGGATCTCTCTGCGATCGCCAAGGGCTTCGGCGTCGACCACGTCGCCGCCTGGCTGCGTAGGCAAGGGATTGGGGCGGCGCTGATCGAAGTGGGTGGCGAACTGGCCGGCTACGGCAGAAAACCGGACGGCCAACCGTGGCGCGTGCTGGTGGAATCCGCACCGGAAGAGGATGTGCACACCGAAACCCCGCCACGGGTGCTGGCGCTGGACGGCAAGGCGGTGGCCACTTCGGGCGATCGCTGGCACCAGTACCAGGCCGATGGCGAGGCCTACAGCCACAGCCTCGACCCGCGTACGGGCAGGCCGGTGCAGCAGGTCGCCGCAGCGGTCACCGTCGTGGCCGACGACGCCATGCACGCCGATGCCTGGGCTACCGCACTGACCGTGCTGGGTCGCGAACAGGGCATGGCGCTGGCCGAGCGCGAAGGACTGGCCGCGCGCTACCTGCAACGCACCGCAGACGCCCCGCAGGAATTTCTCAGCAGCGCCTTCCAGCGCCTGCTCGACGGGCAGGACGCATGAGCACTCGGCCATCGCGTGCGTGGCTCGGCAACACACTTGTACTGATCGTACTGGCGCTGATCGCCTGGGCGCTGCTGCGCCTGCACCTCGGCGAAGCCTGGTGGCAGGGCGCACCGCCGGCACGGCAATCGCAGATCGCCATCATCGCCACCGCGCTGTACGCGCTGGCCTGCGCAGCCCTGTGGTGGCGCACTCGTCCGCGCGATGATGCGGCGTCCGCCGATACCGCACCGCTCCTGCTGGTCTGGTCCAGCCAGACCGGCTTTGCCCGCGAACTGGCCGAACGCAGTGCCGAGGCCCTGCGTGGTGCCGGCGTGCCGGTGCGTGTGCGCGGACTGCACGAGGTGGATGCGGCATTGCTGGCCGACAGCCAGCGCGCGCTGTTCATTGCCAGCACCACCGGCGAAGGCGATCCGCCCGACCACGCCCTGCGGTTCCTGCGCGGGGTGATGGCCGCGCCGCCTCCGTTGCAGCATCTGCAGTACGGCGTGCTAGCGCTGGGCGACCGCAGCTATGGCCACTTCTGCGGATTCGGCCACCAGCTGGACCAGTGGCTGCGCCAGCATGGCGCGCACCCGCTGTTCGATGCGATCGAGGTCGACAATGCCGATCCGGCGGCGCTGCGACATTGGCAGCAGTTGCTGGGACAACTTGGCGGAGGCGCCACTGAACTGCCTGACTGGAGCCCGGCCGAGTATCAGCCGTGGACGTTGCTGCAACGCCAGCATCTGAATCCGGGCAGCCCCGGCGGCCCGGTGTACCGGGTGCGCCTGCAGCCACCGCCTGGCGTCGATGTGCAGTGGCAGGCCGGCGACATCGCCGAGATCGGCCCGCAGCACCCACGCCACAGCGCGCGCGCCTGGCTCGATGCACAGGGCTTCAATGCAGACACCGTGCTGGATGACGGGCAGGCGTTACTGGCCCGTATCGAGCGCTCGCATCTGCCCTCGCTGGTTCCCCCGGGTGATCTGCCCGCACTGCTGGCAACCCTGCAACCGCTGCCGCATCGCGAGTACTCGATCGCCTCGGTGATGGCCGACGGCGCGGTGGAGCTGCTGGTGCGCCGCCAACTGCGCGCCGACGGTACACCCGGCATCGGCAGCGGCTGGCTGTGCGACCACGCGCCCATCGGCGAACCGGTGCAACTGCGGCTGCGCCGCAACGACAATTTCCATGGCGTGCCCGCCGATGTACCGCTGCTGCTGATCGGCAACGGCACCGGCATCGCCGGCCTGCGCGCGCACCTGCACGAACGTGCCCAGCGTGGCGCGCGCCGCACCTGGCTGCTGTTCGGCGAGCGCACCGCCGCGCACGACTTCCATTTCGGCGAAGAACTGCAGGCGATGCTGGCCAGCGGCACGCTGGCACGGCTGGATGCAGTGTTCAGCCGCGACGGCGGCGCGCATCGCTATGTGCAGGACCGGCTGCAGGCCGAAGCGGCGACGCTGCGGCAGTGGGTCGATGAAGGCGCGACGATCCTGGTCTGCGGCAGCCTGCAGGGCATGGCCCCGGGCGTGGATGCAGTGATCGAGCGGGTGCTGGGTACCGCAGGCAGGGAAGCGATGCTGCTGGCCGGTCGTTACCGCCGCGATGTGTATTGAACGAACCGTCGGGGTCGGTTCCCTTTCCGCAGGAAAGGGCTCTGACCCCAACCACAGCCGCACCATGACGGCGTGCCCAGGCATGGTGGCAACCGCACAGCAGTAGATCCACGCCATGCGTGGATGGCGCCCACCGGCGCCCAGGAATCATGCCCCCGCCGCGCTCACCCGTATCGCCAACAACTCGCCACCACCGCTGAGCGCATGCCGTTGCCTCTCGCCCCCCGCCAACCACGCGGTGTCTCCCGCCTGCAGCGCCGGCAGGCCACTATCGGCACCGAACTGCGCCTGTCCGGCCAGCAGATGCAGCGCCCACGCAACGCCCGGTTCGCAGAAGAAGAACATCGACCCCACCAGCGGCCGGTGCAGTAGTTCGGCCTGCAGCAGCTCGCGCTTCCACATCAGGTTGAAGTCGTGGGTGGTGCCATCGACCAGTTCACCGTGCAGCGTTTCCTCACCGGCAAAGCGCGCCCGCCCGTGTGGCGGCAGCACCTGGGCCACGCGGCCATCCTCGAAACGCAGGCGCACGCCATTGCCCTGCAGCAGCACCAGTTCGCGCTCCACGCCGGGGAAGGTGGAGAACGCAGCGTCCTGCTCGATCTCGGCCACCGACAGGCGCAGCGCCCAGTCATCACCCTGTGCGGGCAGGCGCAGGATCTCGCGGGTCCAGCCAAGTCCATTCCGCCAGCGTTCGCGACGATAGTCCAGGCTGGAAATGACCTGGCTCGGAGTGTGCAACAGGGAGTCGACGTTCATCGGCGCATTGCATCACGCCACGCGCCATCATGCATCACCGCGTAGCGAGCGTGCCCTGGCCACCGCATCCGCCGGCCAGCAGCTGCGAGTGCTTCAGCCAATCCTGGTCAGGGTAGTAAGCAAACACCATCGTGCCGCCACGCAACGCATCGATCAGCGGCTTGGCCACCGAAAGGCGCACCGCCGGGCAACCCAGGCTGCGACCCAAGCGCCCCTGCAGCTGCGCGGTGGCCGGGTTCACGTACGGCGCACCGTGGATGACGATCGCGCGTTCGCGCGCACGGTCGTTGAAGCCCGGCTCCAGCCCGGCCAGGCGCAGCGAATATCCATTACCGCCCATGTAGGTCTCCTGCGCGGTGAACGCGCCGAGGCTGGACATGAAACTCCCATCGCGGTTGGAAAAGTGCTGGGTGCGGTTCTCGCCGCTGTTGCGGCCATGCGCCACCCATTCCTCGAACAGCAGGCGCTGGTGGGCCAGGTCGAACACCCACAGGCGCGGCTCGGTGGACGGCCGCGAATAATCGATCACGCTGAGACGATCACCGTTGATGCCCAGCTCCGGACGCTGCAACGCACAGCGCATGGCGTGCGCCGCCAGCTGCAACACGTGGCGGTCAGCCTTGGGCGCACTGCGCGACAGCAAGGCAGCCAGATCATCAGCGCTGGTGGCAAGGGCGGGCGTCTGTGCCAGCGCCGGGGCGCTGGCCGAGGTCGCCAGCAGGCCGAACGCGGCCAGCCGGCACAGGCGGGATGCAGTCATGGGCACAACGAGGGGACTCAGTTGCCCTTGAGGGTGGACCCTGGCGGCTCGGATTCCAAGACCGGCTGCATTCCGGATTCAGCCGGGCTTGGGCGGACCGCCGGCAACGAGGTCACCAGCAGGGTCGTGCCCGGCAGCAGCACCTGGTACAGCTGGCGGGCAAAATCGGCCGGCAGCGCCATTGGCAACGAGGGCGTGGCCAGCAGGTCCGGGGTGGCCTGGGCACGATCCTGGCCCAGCAGCGGATAGGCCGTCCACTGGTGCAGGCGCTGGTTCACGTCCAGCGGGCTGGGCGTATCGCTGTAGCCCTGCCCCATCACGAACAGCGTGGTGCCCTGGAATGCGGGCAGGGCGTCGGCCTTCAGCGGCGACTCGCCGATCATCACGCCATCGCGCAGCACGTACAGGCGCTGGTCATGCAGGCTGACCAGGATGCCGACCTGCCCGGCCGGGGCTGCGCTGTCGTCCCACCAGGCCTGCGCCGGGGCCCCGCCCTCGGTTTCCGGCAAAGCCTGGCCGCGCGCGTTGACCGGGGCCAGCACCGAAGGATAGGCCAGGGTCATCGGCGAACTCTTGGCGTCGGCCACCACCACCGTATCGCCGCGCTGGGTTTCGCTGAACAGCTTCTGCGCGAACGCCTGCGGCAGGCGCACGCAGCCGTGCGAGGCCGGGTGCCCGGGCAGGCTGCCGCCATGCAGGGCGATGCCGTCCCAGGTCAGCCGCTGCATGTAGGGCATCGGCGCGCTGTTGTAGAGGTTGGACCTGTGGTCCTTGTCCTTCTGCAGGATGGTGAACACGCCGGTCGGCGTCTCGTGCCCGGCCTTGCCCGAGCTGATCGTGGTCAGGCCGATGGCGATGCCGTTGCGGTAAACGTAGGCACGCTGCTCATCGAGGCTGACCACCAGCACGATCGGGCCGGTCGGCGAGATTTCCGGATGCCACAGGTACTCGCCCGGTTTCAGGTCGGTCGGCCCGCGCACGTCGGCGGTGCTGGCTTCGGCCGCAGGCTTGGCTGTCGGCGTCGGCGCAGCGGCATGGGCCAGCAGTGGCAGGGTCAGTGCCAGGGCGAGCATCAGGGTCGTGGGGCGGTGCACAAGCATCCAGCGGGGTCCTTTCCATGCGGAGCGGCCACCGTACACCATCGGCCCGTGGTGGCCGCGGCAAAACCAGGCGCCGGAAATGAAATTGCCCGGCGACACAGCCATGTGTCGTACCGGGCAATCGTTACGTCCTTGTCGGCCTGCTGCCGCCCCCTCGCATCCTGCGCTGTGGGGGTAGCGTTGCATCCTGCACGCGGCCGCGTCTGTCCTGTTTGTATCTCAGCCCCTTCCACAGGTCTGTGATGCCACCATCCTGGTGATTGGTGCCGCGTCCTGCGGCGGTCGGTGGTCACAGCCTTCCTGTCCGTGACCGGTGAACCAGCCTCCTGCCGGTTCCGACGATTCCTGCTGTCAGCGCCTGGGTACGGTCCGCACCGGTACCGATCCGGGTACCGGATCCGCCGGCAACAACCTGTTGCCTACGGTGATCCGCTGTCGATTCCGTTCGACGATCGCTTTCCCTATCCCCTTCACCTGCGTCAGGTCCTCGACGCGATGAAACGGGCCGTGTCTGCGCCGGTGCTCGACGATCGCCTCGGCCTTGGCGGCTCCGACCATCGTCAATCCCTGCTGCAGCGCCTGGGCATCGGCGCGGTTGATGTCGATCGGTTCGGCGGCATGCGCCCCAGCGATCCCCACTACCAGCACCAGCGCCCTCAACACGACAAACCAAGGCACGACGTGTATCTCCCTGTGATTCTGGCCGCCCCGACCGGCAATCCCGTCGGCAGGAACAGTGTCCGTCACCACATGTGCACAGCCTATCGGTTTCCCGGATTTCCGTAAGCCAGCCAAATACCCGACGTGATGTAGGAAAAACCCTACCCGCGGCACAGGCGTAGAATGGCCGGATCAGCCCATGCAACCGGAGTTTCAGATGGACAGCGCCAAGCTCGGCCAATTCGTCAATGACAAGTGGGACAGCGAAATCGTCCCGCAGTTGGTCGACTACATCCGCATTCCCAACAAGTCGCCGATGTTCGACGCCAATTGGGTGCAGAACGGCTACATGGAACAGGCGGTCACCCTGATGGAGAACTGGGCCAAGGCCCAGCAGCTGCCCGGCCTGAAGGTTGAGGTGGTGCGCCTGGAAGGCCGTACCCCGCTGATCTTCCTGGAAATTCCGGCTACCGGCGCCGAAACCGGCGACGACACCATCCTGCTCTATGGCCACCTGGACAAGCAGCCGGAAATGACCGGCTGGGACGACGACCTCGGCCCGTGGACCCCGGTCCTGCGCGGCGACAAGCTGTATGGCCGCGGCGGTGCGGACGACGGCTACGCGATCTTCGGCTCGCTGGCTGCGGTACTGGCACTGCAGGCCCAGGGCCTGCCGCACGCCCGCTGCGTGGTGCTGATCGAAGCGTGTGAAGAGTCCGGCAGCTATGACCTGCCGGCCTACGTCGACCACCTGGCCGACCGCATCGGCAAGCCGTCGCTGGTGGTCTGCCTGGATTCGGGCTGCGCCAACTACGACCAGCTGTGGTGCACCACCTCGCTGCGCGGCCTGACCGGCGGCAATTTCACCGTGAAGGTGCTCAACGAAGGCGTGCATTCCGGCGATGCCTCCGGCGTGATCCCGTCCAGCTTCCGCCTGCTGCGCCAGATCCTTTCGCGCATCGAGGACCAGGACACCGGCCGCATCCTGATCGACGGCATGAACGTGGAGATCCCGGCCGAGCGCCTGGAACAGGCCAAGCGTGCCGCCGAAGTGGTGGATACCGAGATCTTCGAGAAGTTCCCGATGGTCGACGGCCTGCGCCCCATGAACGAGGACCTGACCGAGCTGGTGCTCAACCGCACCTGGCGCCCGGCGCTGTCGGTCACCGGCGTCGGTGGCATGCCGCCGCTGGAATCGGCCGGCAACGTGCTGCGTCCGCAGACCTCGGTGAAGCTGTCGCTGCGCCTGCCGCCGACTGCCGATGGCAAGACCTGCGGCGAGCTGCTGAAGGAAGCACTGCTGCGCGACCCGCCGAACGGCGCGCAGGTCACCCTGGACCTGGAAAAGGCCTCCACCGGCTGGAATGCCCCGGCGATGGCGCCGTGGCTGACCCAGGCCATCGACGACGCCAGCCAGGCCTTCTTCGGCAAGCCGGCGATGTACATGGGCGAAGGCGGCTCGATCCCGTTCATGGGCATGCTGGGCGAGAAGTTCCCGGGCGCGCAGTTCATGATCACCGGCGTGCTCGGCCCGCACTCCAATGCGCATGGCCCGAACGAGTTCCTGCACATCCCGATGGGCAAGAAGGTCACCGCCTGCGTGTCCAAGGTGATCAGCGAGCACTACGCCGCCAGCCTGCGCGGCGAGACCAGCGGCTCGCCGGTGGCTGCCGACAGCGGCACCCGCCACGGCGACCACGGCTGCTGCTGATCCGGCACTCGTGACGGACGCAGCCTGGCCTTGCTAGGCTGCGTCCACACTCAAGCGGAATCCGCGCGCATGAATGGTCTGTTCGGCAGCAGCAGCTGGCTGTACATCCTGCTGGTCGGCTTCTTCGTCGGCCTGCTCGGGCGTTTCTTCATGCCCGGCAACAACCGCATGGGCTGCCTGCTGACCATCGTGCTGGGCATCCTTGGTGCCCTGCTGGCCGGTTGGTTCGGCCAGTACATGGGCTGGTACGCCCCCGGCGAACCGGCCGGTTTCCTCGGCGCGGTGGTGGGCGCGGTGGCCGTGCTGGCCGTCCTGCGCCTGTTCAGCGGTCGCCGCTGACGCCGCTCCCCCTTCCCTTCCTGTTGCCGACGTTGGCGCGCCCGGCGCGCCCGGATATGCCCGCATGACCGAACCCGCCTCCGATCCCCAGCGCAGCGCGCAGCGCCTGCAGTGGGCCCGTACCCAGCTCGATGATGCCAACGCGGTGGTCGAACGCGCTTCGGTTGACGCCGGCATGCGCAGCTACTGGCGCGCCACCAGCACGCGCGGCAGCCACATCGTGATGGACGCCCCGCCGGGGCTGGAAGATCCGCGGCCGTGGCTGCGCATGCGCGGCCTGCTGCACGACAACGGTCTGCGCGTGCCCATGCTGCTCGCGCAGGACCTGGATGCCGGCTTCCTGCTGCTGGAAGATCTCGGCGGCCCGACCCTGGCCAGGATCCTCGACGAGCGCAACGCTGACGAATGGTTCGGTCGTTCGATCGAGCAGCTGCTGCGCCTGCAGGCGATCCCGGTGCCGGCCGACTTCGGCCAGTTCGGCGAAGCACTGCTGCAGCGCGATGCCGGCCTGTTCGACGAATGGTTCCTGCAGCGCCACCTGAACCTTGAACTGGACTGCGGCGAGATCGAAGGCCTGCAGCTGGTGCATCGCCGCCTGATGGACAACGCGCTGGGCCAGGCCCAGCTGATGACCCATCGCGACTACATGCCGCGCAACCTGATGCCGGTCGACGATGGCCCCGCAGTGCTGGATTTCCAGGACCTGGTGCGCGGCCCGATCGCCTACGATGCGGTGAGCCTGTTCAAGGACGCCTTCCTGAGCTGGCCACTGCAACGCGTGGACGAATGGCTGGCGCAGTATCACGAGCGCGCCCGCGACACCGGCCTGCCGGTGCCCGACCGCGCCACCTTCCTGCGCGATGCCGACTGGATGGGCATCCAGCGCCACGTGAAGATCCTGGGCCTGTTCTGCCGGCTGCGTTACCGCGACAACAAGGGCCATTACCTCGACGACGCACCGCGCTTCATCACCTATCTGGATGAAGTGCTGCCGCGCTACCGCGAGCTGGCACCGCTGCAGCAGCTGCTGGACGACCGCATCAAGCCGGCGCTGGCCGAGCTGGGTGCACCGATGCGCGTAGCCCGATGAAGGCACTGGTCTTTGCCGCCGGCCTCGGCGAGCGCATGCGCCCTTTGACCCTGCACACGCCCAAGCCGCTGCTGGAAGTGGCTGGCAAGCCGTTGATCGTCTGGCACCTGGAACGCCTGGCCGCACTCGGCGTGCGCGAGGTGGTGGTCAACACCGCATGGCTGGCCGAACAGTTCCCGGCGACGCTTGGCGATGGCAGCCAGTGGGGCCTGCGCCTGCATTTCCTGTACGAAGGGCAGACCCCGCTGGAAACCGGCGGCGGCATCCTCAACGCCCTGCCGGTGCTGGGCGATGCCCCGTTCCTGGTAGTGAACGGCGACATCTGGACCGATTTCGATTTCGCCACGCTGCCGCGCGAGCCGCAGGGCCAGGCGCACCTGGTGCTGGTCGACAATCCGGTTCAGCACCCGAATGGTGACTACCGCCTGGATGCACAGGGGTTCCTGCACCACGACCGCGAAGGACCATGCCTGACCTATGCCGGCATCGGCGTGTACCGTCCTTCGATCGTGGCCGACTGGCGCGCGGTGATCGGCGATGCGCCGGGCAGCGAGCGGCTGCCACCGAAGTTCTCGGTGGTGCCGCTGCAGAAGCACTTCATGGCGCAGGGGTTGATGACCGGGCAGCACCATCGCGGGCGCTGGACCGACGTCGGCACCGTGGATCGCCTGCGCGCGCTGGATGCGGAGTTGGCGGCGAACGGCTGAGCCCCTCGTGGCTGGACGTTTTGAGAGCAGTAGCCTTGCTTGGCCGGGCGGGGTGGATTCGCGGGGGACGCCGTGAACCCGTCCCTGGGGGCTTGGCCGCGGCATCCATGCC
>NZ_JBMRGI010000011.1:0-144663 GCF_049384345.1 Stenotrophomonas sp. CASM110 | reverse complement strand
GCATCCATGCCGCGGCCAAGCCCCCATGGGTGAGGGCGCTTTGCTTGCGAAGCACTGCTTCGCAAGCGCCCGAACGCCCAGCCGCCAGCGACTGGGCCGGACCGCGGAGCGGGGTTTACGGCGTCTCCCGCAACCGGACCCACCCCGCCATCCCAGATAGCCCGCTGTCGCTGTTGCTGTTGCTTCGGCCGTTGCCGTTGCCTCTGCGGGTGCAGGGCGCAGCCCTGCAGCCCCCCCTTCCCTGAGCATTCCGCGCAGTGGTTTGAGCGCCGTGCACACGCCGGCCACGGCACGCTGGGCACAACGGAACCGCCCGTCATCCACCGAGAACCGCCATGATCCTGCGTCCCCTGCCGCTGCGCGGCGCCCTGCTGCTGGCCCTGTCGTCCCTGCCGCTGGCTGCACTGGCCGAAGCCACCTCGCCCGCTCCCACCCAGCAGGTGCCCGGCGTCTACCACCAGCGCGTTGGTGCGCTGCAGGTCACCGCCCTGTTCGACGGCGTGGTCGCGCTGGGCCGGCAGGAAGTGGTCGACGTGCCGCCGACACTGGTCAGCCGCCTGTTGGAAGGCCGCTACGTACCGGAAGACAAGAAGGGCCTGCAGACCGCGATCAACGCCTTCCTGGTGCGCCAGGGCAACCACCTGACCCTGGTCGATACCGGCACCGCGCAGTGCTTCGGCCCCGGCCTGGGCCAGGTGCTGGGCAACCTGCGCGCCTCCGGCGTGGACCCGGCCGAGGTGGACGAGGTGCTGCTGACCCACGCCCACCCGGACCATCTGTGCGGCGTGCTCGACGCGCAGGGCAAGCCGGCCTACCCGAATGCCACGGTGTGGCTGTCCAAGGCCGATGCCGATTACTGGCTCAGCCCGGCCAGCGAGGCCACGGCGCCGAAGGGCGTGCGCTTCGCCTTCCCGCTGGCACGCAACGCGGTCGCGCCCTACCAGGCCAGCGGCCACCTGCGCACGTTCAGCCCCGGCGATGCCCTGCCCGGTGGCGCGGTGGCGATGGACACCCACGGCCATACCCCCGGCCATGTCTCCTACCGGTTCGACAGCCAGGGCCAGTCACTGCTGGTGTGGGGTGATGTGCTGCACTTCCATGCGGTGCAGTTCGCGCACCCGGAAGCGGCATTCGAGGCCGATTCGGACCGCAAGGCGGCCATCGCCAGCCGTCGCGGGCTGCTGCAGCAGGCCACCGCCAACGGTTGGTGGGTGGCCGGTGCGCACCTGCCGTTCCCGGGCCTGGGCCATGTGCGTGGCGAGGGCCAGGCCTATGCGTGGGTGCCGGCGGAGTATTCGCCGTTGTGAGGGTGTGCCGACCAAGGTCGGCACCCACCCGATCGGGTAGCGCCCGGCTGCCAGCCGGGCGACCGGAGAGCCTTATTCCAGCCCCAGCCAGCCGCCGATCACGCCGCGGGCTTCGTCCACGCCGGTACGGTCTTCGCCGGAGAACACCTGCACGCTGACGCTGTCACCGTAAGCCGATTGCAGCTCCTTGCGCACCTTCTGCAGGGACTGCATCTGCTGGCTGCGGCTGAGCTTGTCGGCCTTGGTCAGCAACGCGTGCGCCGGCAGGCCACGCTGCACGGCATAGGACAGCATCTGCCGGTCGTAGTCCTTCAGGGGGTGGCGGATGTCCATCACCACCACCAGGCCCTTGAGGGCCTCGCGGGTGCGGAAATACTTGTCAATGAAGGCCTGCCAGTGCGCCTGCAGGTCCAGCGGCACCTTGGCGTAGCCGTAACCGGGCAGGTCGACCAGATGCGCTTCCGGGGTGACCTGGAAGAACACCAGCTGCTGGGTGCGGCCGGGGGTCTTGGAGACACGGGCCAGGGCGTTCTGGCGGGTCAGCGCGTTGAGCGCACTGGACTTGCCGGCGTTGGAGCGGCCGGCGAAGGCCACTTCAGCCCCTTCGTCGGGCGGCAGCTGCCGCACGTTGTGGGCCGAAAGGTGGTAACGGGCGCGTTCGATGAGCAATGACATGTGCCTAGGATCGCATGTTGCGGCGCCGCGCGCCCGTGCCGGCGGCCGCTGCGGCCATTTTGCTGCACTGCTGCGTTGACCGTGCGCGGAAACGCCGTTGATAATCCGGGCGATGCCGGCGGCCACCGTCCGGCCCGGTCCATACGGAGCTTCAGCATGCGCCACGCTCGCGTTCTTGCCGTATCCGCCCTTGCCACTGCTGTAGTCGTTGCCGCTGCTGCGTTCGCGCAGACCACGTTGACCCCGCTGCCCGACAACGGGCCGATCAATACCGCCTCGCTGGAGGTGGACTTCAGCAAGACCCACTGGGGCGATGCCAAGGCCGGCCAGACCAAGGCGACGGCCTGCGCGGCCTGCCATGGTGCCGACGGCAACTCCACGGTGGAGATGTACCCGTCCATTGCCGGCCAGAGCGAGCGCTACGTGGCCCAGCAGATGGCCCTGATCGCCAACGGCCAGCGCAGTTCCGGCGCGGCGGTGGCGATGGTGCCGTTCGTGCAGAACCTCACCCCGCAGGACATGCGCGATATCGGCGCCTACTTCGCCACGCAGAAGGCCAACGCCGGCATCGCCGATGACACGGCAGTGACCGATGGCCCCTACAAGGGCATGAAGTTCTACGAGATCGGCCAGCAGCTGTACCGCGGCGGCGATGCCAAGCGCGGCCTGCCGGCCTGCATGGCCTGCCACGGCCCCAGCGGTGCCGGCAATCCCGGCCCGGCCTATCCGCACCTCGGTGGGCAGCACGCCAGCTATGTCGCGCGCCGCCTGCAGGAGTACCAGGCCGGCCAGACCAACGAGACCGACAAGGCGCACTTCCAGATCATGGCCACGGTCGCGCAGAAGCTCAGCGAGCAGGAGGTGCAGGCGCTGTCGAGCTACCTGCAGGGCCTGCACAACAAGGCCGACGATGTGGCCGCTGCGGCCACGCCGACGCAACCGGCTGCCGCCCCCTGACCACCACTGGTCGGCCCGGGCCGCGACGCCGGCCCACGGCTGCGGTATGTTTCCTTCACGCCGGCGACCGCGCCGGCGTTGCTTTTTTCAACGGAGATGCGTGTCGATGAGGTTGATTTCCCGCCTGCTGTTGTCCGTGCTGGTGCTGCTGCCGCTGGCAGCCTGCGCCGCCACCCCCGCCAATGCCCCGCTGGTCGAGGGCAAAGACTACGAGCGCATCGCCCAGCCAGGCCCGTTCCAGCCGCTGGCCGGCAAGATCGAAGTGGTCGAGGTCTTCGGCTATACCTGCCCGCACTGCGCCCATTTCGAACCGCAGCTGGAAGCCTGGGCGGCCAAGCTGCCGGCCGACGTGCGTTTCACCCCGGTGCCGGCGGCCTTCGGTGGCGCCTGGGATGCCTGGGCACTGGCCTACTACGCCGCCGACGAAGTCGGCGTGGCCAAGCGCAGCCACGCTGCCGTGTTCAAGGCCCTGCACGAGCAGGGATCGCTGCCGATGCAGAACGTCTCGGCCGATGAGCTCGCCACGTTCTACAAGGCCTACGGCGTGACCCCGGACCGCTACCTCCAGGCGCTGCGCGGCGATGCCGTGCAGAAGAAGGTCGAGGCCGCGCGCGCGTTCGCCCAGCGCACCAAGATCCCGGGCACCCCGGCCATCATCATCAACGGCCAGTACCTGGTGCGGGGCAACAGCTTCGACGACCAGCTGCGCATCGCCTCGGCGCTGATCGCGCAGGCCCGCGCCGCCCGCGGCCGCTGAACCAACGCCCACCCTCGACACGGCGCTGTCGCCGCCGCATGTCATCATTTCCCCCTGGCTGGCGCCTGGCGCCGGCCCCCACCTTTCCAGATGCTGGAGACGTTTCCATGAAGATCCGTTACGCCCTCGCCCTCGCAGCGCTGCTGCCGATCCTGGCTGCCTGCAAGGCTGATGACGGCAGCACCAACACCACCGCGGCCCCGGCCGCACCGGCAGTCGCCCCGGCCACCGCCGAACCGGCCGCTGCGCCGGCCACGGGCAGCGAAGGCACCGCTCCGGCTGCCGCCGAAGGCGAAAAGGCCCCGGCCGAAGCCGCCCCCGCCGCGGCGCCGGCCCCGACCACCGCCGCGCTGACCGGCCCGGCCCCGGTGGAAGGCGCCGATTACCAGGTGATCCCGAACGGCCAGCCGTTCCAGCCGGCTGCCGGCAAGATCGAAGTGACCGAGATCTTCGGCTACGTCTGCCCGGCCTGCGCCGCATTCCAGCCGCTGGTCGGCCCGTGGAAGGCCGGCCTGCCCAGCGACGTGAACTTCGTCTACGTGCCGGCCATGTTCGGCGGCACCTGGGATGACTACGCCCGTGCCTTCTACGCCGCGCAGACCCTGGGCGTGCAGGAAAAGACCCACGAAGCGCTGTACGCCGCCATCCACTCGCAGAAGACCCTGAAGGGCGAGCGCGGCCGTGACTCGGTGGAAGACATCGCCAAGTTCTACGCCACCTATGGCGTGGATCCGAAGCAGTTCGCCGCCACCATGGGCAGCTTCGCGGTGAACGCCAAGACCAACTCGGCCAAGCAGTTCGCCCAGCGCAGCCAGATCAGCGGCACCCCGTCGATCATCGTCAACGGCAAGTACCTGGTGAAGGGCAAGAGCTTCCCGGACATGCTGCGCATCGCCGACCACCTGATCGCCCGCGAACGCGGTGCGGCCCAGGCTCACTGATCCAAGAGAAGCATTTCCCGGCCGTGAATTCCCCCCGTACACGGACCCTGCGCTTGCTGACGGCCAACATCCAGGCCGGCTCAAGTACTCGCCGCTACAGCGACTATGTGACCCGCAGCTGGTCACATGCGCTGCCGGCGGGGCGCAAGCGCAGCAGCCTGGACGCGATCGCCACCCTGGCGCGCGACCATGACATCGTCGGCCTGCAGGAGGCCGATCCGGGCAGCCTGCGCTCGGGCTTCACCAACCAGACCCACTACCTGGCCCAGCGCGCCGGCTTCAACTACTGGAGCCACCAGCCGAACCGGCGCATGGGCGGCGTGGCATCCAGTGCCAATGGCCTGCTGAGCAAGCTGGAACCGGTGGAAGTGCAGGACCATGCCCTGCCCGGCCGCATCGGCGGGCGCGGCGTGCTGCTGGCCAAGTTCGGCGATGGTACCGATGGCCTGGCGGTGGCGGTGGCGCATCTGTCATTGGGCGCGGGCTCGCGGATGTCGCAGCTGGGCTTCATCGCCGAGCTGCTGTCCGACCACCCCAACGCGGTGCTGATGGGCGACTTCAACTGCCTGGCCGAACGCCCGGAAATGCAGGTGCTGTACCAGAAGACCCGGCTGCAGCCCCCGGGCTGCATCGTGCCGACCTTCCCCAGCTGGCGCCCCGACCGCGCCATCGACCACATCCTGGTCAGCAGTGGCCTGCAGACTCGTACCGTGGAAGCCGTACCAGCCGCGTTCTCCGATCACCTCGCCCTGGCGATGCAGATCGACGTCCCGGCCGACGCCCTGCGCTGACCCGCCGTTACGGTAGGTGCGGACCGTTGGTCCGCACGCTCTGCGCCGGGCGCCGCCCGGCGCTCCCCTAAATCGGGGCATAAACGACTTAATCCCCTCCGTCCCCTTTTTTTCAGGCGGTGACGGGTGCCTTCAGGCGCCGCGCGGTCATCGTGCTGCCCACCGAGGCCAGCACCGTGCAGCCGATCGCCAGCCACTGCAGCCCATGCAGGTGCTCGTGCAGCAGCAGCATCGCCCACAGCGCGGCCACCGCCGGTTCCATGCTGATCAGGATGCCGAAGGTCTCCTTCGGCAGCCGCTTGAGCGCCATCATCTCCAGTGACATCGGGATCGCGCTGGACACCAGCGCCACCAGCAGCCCGGCGGCCAGGATCTTCGGATCGAGCAGCGCGGCGCCGGCGTGCACCACGCCCACCGGCACCACCACCAGCGACGCCGCCAGCAGCCCCAGCGACACCGAATGCCCGGCGTGCAGGTGGCCGGCACGCTTGCCGAACACGATGTACAGGCCCCAGCACGCCGCAGCCCCCATCGCATACAGCACGCCAGCGGGATCCAGCGCCGGACCACCGCCGATCGGCAGCAGCAACAGCAGCCCCACCGCCGCACAGCCCACCCAGAGGAAATCGATCGGCCGTCGCGACGACAGCATGGCCACCGTCAGCGGCCCGGTGAATTCGATGGCCACCGCGATGCCGAAGGGAATGGTGCGCAGGGCCATGTAGAACAGCAGGTTCATCAGGCCCAGGGTGAGGCCGTAGCGCAGGATGGTGATCGCATCCGGGCGGCTGGTCTTCCAGCGCCACGGCCGCCAGAACAGCAGCAGCAACAGCGCCGAGAAGCCCACGCGCAGCGCGCTGGTGCCCTGCGCGCCGATCAGCGGGAACAGGTGTTTTGCATAGGAGGTGCCGATGGCCAGCGAGGTGACCGAGCCAAGCACCGCCAGCGCCGGCAACATCGGCGCGAGTCGTGGGGTCTGCATGGGCAAAGTCTATTGCGCCAGCGCCGAGCACTTGGCTCAATTGACGGCCCGTTCGTGCAACTTCTGCTCGCCATGGCCACCGCCCCCGTGCTCGACAGCTTCGACCGCGCCATCCTCGACCTGCTGCAGCGGGACAACACCCTGCCGCAGCGCGAAATCGCCGAGGCCGTGCACCTGTCCACGCCGGCCGTGCAGCGCCGCATCAAGCGCCTGCAGGACAGCGGCGTGATCGCGGCCAATGTGGCGGTGATCGCCGCCGCCCAGGTCGGGCGGCCACTGACCATCATCGTCGAAGTGCGCGTGGTCAGCGAGCAACGTGATCACGTGGCGCCGTTCAAGCGCCGCGTGCAGGACGACCCGGCGGTGCAGCAGTGCTACGCGATCACCGGCGATGGCGATTTCCTGCTACTGCTTTCGGCGGCGTCGATGGAAGAGTACGAGGCCATTACCGAGCGGTTGTTCGGCGGCGATGACAACATCGAACGCTTCAGAACGTCGGTGGCACTGGGGACGTTGAAGCGGAGTTTCGAAGTGCCGCTGCTGCCAGGCCTGTAGAGTCGAGCCATGCTCGACTGCCTCCTGATCGCAACGCAACAGCAGTCGAGCATGGCTCGACTCTACACTTTGAAACCATGAGTACACCGCCCTCCCCCGCCCGTCGCCTGCGCCGCTGGTTGCTGCGCGGCCTGTGGCTGGCCATCGCCCTCATTGCCGCGATGGCGCTGTGGAACAGCCCATGGGCCGCTGCGCCGAAGCTGCTGTGGACACTCTCTCGTATGCCGCCGGCCACGCAACTGGCGGTGCCGGTGGACGGCGTGCGGCCACGCCAGATCGCCGACACCTTCGGCGCACCACGTGGCCGTGACCGCTCCCACGCCGGCATCGACATCTTCGCCAAGCGCGGCACCGCGGTGCGCAGCGTCACTGCCGGCGTCATCGCGGACGTCAGCGAGCGCGGCCTCGGTGGCCGCCAGGTCTGGGTGATCGGGCCCGGGCGCGAACGTTACTACTACGCCCATCTGGACGACTGGGCCGAGGGCCTGGCGCGCGGCCAGGTGGTCCAGGCCGGCGACCTGCTCGGGCATGTAGGCGACAGCGGCAATGCCAAGGGCACGCCGCCCCACCTGCACTGGGGCATCTACGGCGCCGATGGCGCGCGCGATCCGCTGCCGCTGCTGCGCTGAACACCATGCGCTGCGTCGCGGCCCGCGTGAGCGCCTACCTCGCTCATGATTTGTAAATAGGAATAGTTCGTATTACCATTTCTTTCGTTTCCGGTGGTGCCAGGACGGCCTGCCCGCCCGTTTCCCACCCGTAGCGCCTCGCCTTCTGGATGCCGGCCGAGCGCGCGTGCTCGTCCAGGACCCCCATGACCTGTTCCGCCTTCCGTATCCCGCAGCCGCAGCGGCTGTCCGTTGCCGTACTCGTTGCACTCTGCGCCCTGGCCCCGGCCGCCTTCGCCGACACCGCCGCCGACCCGACCACGCTGGACAAGGTCGTGGTCAAGGGCGAACGCGCCGAAGGCTATTCGGTGCGCCGCACCTCGGCCGGTACCCGCTTCGACCTGGCTCCGCGCGAGATCCCGCAGTCGGTCAGCATCATCAGCCACCAGCGCATCGAAGATCAGAAGCTCGACGACATCATCGACGTGCTGGCCAACACCACCGGCGTGACCAGCACCCAGTCCGACAGCGAGCGCACCGAGTTCTACGCGCGTGGGTTCTATATCGATGCGTACCAGTTCGATGGCCTGCCGACGCAGATGGTGCAGAACTGGAGCTACGGTGACTCCGGCCTGGATCTGGCGCTGTATGACCGCGTGGAAGTGGTGCGCGGCGCCACCGGCCTGCTCAGCGGCGCCGGCAACCCGTCCGCTTCGGTGAACCTGATCCGCAAGCATGCCGACAGCGCCGAGCTGACCGGCAGCGTCTCGGTGAACGTCGGCAGCTGGGGCCGCACCCGCACCACGGTGGATGTGGGCAGCGCGCTCAACGCCAGCGGCAGCGTGCGCGGTCGCGTGATCGGCAGCTACCTGGATACCGACGGCCAGATGGACCGCTACAACCAGCGCAAGACGCTGGGCTACGCCGTCATTGATGCCGACCTGACCCCGGACACCCAGCTGAGCGTGGGCTACGACTACCAGCAGAAGCGCGCCAATGGTGCGACCTGGGGCGGCTTCCCGATGCTGTATTCGGATGGCTCGCGCACCGGCTACGACGGATCGTTCAACGCCAGCCCGGAGTGGACCTATTGGGACACCACCAGCAAGCGGGCCTTCGCGACCCTGCAACACGCCTTCAGCAACGGCTGGAAGTTCAAGGTGGGTGCCACGCACGATGAGACCAGGGCCGACGACAAGCTGTTCTACCCCGCCTACAACGACTGGACCACGGGCGCCTCGAACTTCGACCGGACCACTGGCGCGGGCATCTCGCCGTCCGCAGGCCTGTACAACACCGAGCGCAAGGTCACTGGCGTCGACGGCTACGTGGATGGCCCGTTCCAGCTGTTCGGCCGCGAGCACCAGCTGATGGCCGGCCTCAGCTACAACAAGCGCGAGTACGCCAACTACGGCGACTACCAGGTCGGTGGCCCGGGCCAGACCTGGGATCCGTTCGCCAGCTATCTGAACTGGACGGGCAAGATCGGTGAGCCGAACTGGAACCCGCTGGCCCTGGCCAGCGAGGGCACCATCACGCAGAAGGCCGGTTACGCGGCCGTGCGCCTGTTGCTGGCCGATCCGCTGAAGCTGATCATCGGCGCACGCTACACCGACTGGAAGAGCGAGGGTGAAGGCGCCGACCGCGCGCACAAGGTGACCACGCCGTACGCTGGCCTGGTCTTCGACATCAACGGAACGTACTCGACCTATGCCAGCTACACCGAGATTTTCCAGCCGCAGACGCTGAAGGACCGCAATGGCAGCTACCTCGATCCGGTCGATGGCAAGAGCTACGAGGTGGGCGTCAAGGGCGCGTGGTTCGACAACCGCCTGAACGCCTCGCTGGCCGTGTTCCGCATCGAACAGGACAACGTCGGCCAGGCCACCGGTGAGCCGGTGCAGGGCAGCCAGAACGAGTTCGCCTATCGTGCCGCGCGTGGCACCGTCAGCCGCGGCTTCGAGTTCGAGGTGAACGGCGAACTCGCCCCGGGCTGGAATGCGACCTTCGGTGCGTCGCGCTATGTGGCCAAGGACATCAACGGCGCCGACATCAACACCAACCTGCCGCAGACCGCGCTGAAACTGTTCACCAGCTACACCCCGCAGTCGCTGCAGGCACTGACCGTCGGCGGCGGCGCCAACTGGCAGAACCGCATCTACTACCCGGTGCCGGCCTACGGCCGCATCGAACAGAGCGGCTACGCGCTGGTCAGTGCCTTCCTGCGCTACCGCCTCTCGCCGGAGTTCAGCGTGCAGGCCAACCTCAACAACCTGCTGGACAAGAAGTACCTGTCGCAGATCAACGGCTACGGTGCCTACGGCGATGGCCGCAATGGCTCGCTGACGTTCACCTGGGCGTTCTGATCAGACGCGGGGTTCGCACGCCCCGCACCTGTAGAGCCGAGCCCATGCTCGGCTCAGAGAATCAGCCGAGCGCGGGCTCGGCTCTACACCCGCAAGGCAGCGCCGGAACTGACCGGCGCTGCCACCGTCACATCAGAAGCGCAGGTCCGCGCGCAGGTACCAGTAACGGCCACGCGGGATGTCGTAGGTCGAAGCGTCGTAGCCGTTCAACGAGCACGACAGGCAGATCGGCGGATCCTTGTCGAACACGTTGTTCAGGCCCGCGGTCAGCTGCAGCCCCTTCATCCAGTCGATCTTGTAGCCCACCTGCATGTCGTGGAAGGTGGTGGCCGACAGCGTGTTGGTGCCCGCAGCCTGGTTGCTGCACACCGGGAAGGCCGCCGCATCGCCGCAGTTCTCGGTCAGCTCGGAGATGTGGCGCACCGTCCAGTTGGCACTCCAGCGATCCATCGTCCAGCCGAGGCTGGCATTGCTGGTCCACTCCGGGATCGAGCTGTCGGCCACTTCCACGCCCGGCTTCTGCGGCTGCTTCTGCCCGGCCGCGCCAGTGGCCTCGTAACGGCCGACGAAGGTGTTCTTCCACCCCAGCTTGAACTGGCCGATGGAGGTCTGCGGCAGCGTCCAGAACAGATCCACGTCCCAACCGTCGGTCTTGATCGAACCCAGGTTGGTCAGGCGGTTGTTGAAGCTGCTGACCGCACCGGTGCTGGCACGGGTGATGCCGTTGCAGTAGATCGGGTCCAGTGTATCCACGCACAGGTCCAGCTGGGTCTGCGCGTTGATGGCCTGGATCGCACCATCGATGGCATGGCGGTAGAAAGTGACTTCCACATCGAAGCGCTCCGACCACGAGGCGTTGTTGCCGAACCACGGGCTCCACACGAAGCCCGCGCTGAAGCTGCGCGAGCGTTCCGGGTCCAGCTCGCGGTTGCCGCCGGTGGTCACCGAGATCTGCGAGTTGGCCTGCTGGAAGCCGGCCGGGACGCCCAGTGCAGCACAGTTGGCCGCGCTGCCACGCGGCGGCGTGCCGCCCAGGCCCACCGAGCACGGATCGAACAGCTGCAGGTCGGCACGTGCGGCAGAGCCGTACAGCTCACCGATGGACGGTGCGCGGAAGCCCTCGGCGTACGTGGTGCGCAGCACGAAGTCATCGGTCACCTGCCAGCGCAGGCCGTACTTGGGCGTGAACTCGCCGCCGAAGGTGGAGTAGTCCGAATAGCGGCCGGCCAGGCTCAGGTCCAGCTTCTTGCCGAACGAGGAGTCGGCGAAGATCGGCACGCTCAACTCCAGGTAGGCCTCGTTGACGTCGTAGGAACCGGAGGTCGGTTGCGACGGCACGCCGTTGTAGTGGCCGATCACCGTCAGCGGATCGGGCTGGTAGGCGCCCTTGTACTTGCGGTACTCGAAGCCGGTGGCGAAGGACACCGGACCGGCCGGCAGCGAGAACAGCTCGCTGGACAGGTTGGCGGTGAACAGGCTCAGTTCGTTCTGGCTGCGGTCGCGCACCACCGGCTGGATCCACTTCAGCATGTCCGGGGTGATCGAACCGGCGCCACCGAAGATGTTCAACGGCACGCAGCCAGGCGTGGCCGCGCACACCGCGGGATCGCCCAGCGCCATGTTCACCTTGTAGATGTCATAGCTGCCGTAGTTGGTCTGCTCGGCCTTGTTCTTGCTGTACATGCCGTTGACGTCCCAGTACCAGCTGCGGTCGGCGGCATGGAAGTCACCGACCAGGCCGGTGGCGAAGTAGGTGGTGTCCACTTTCTGCTTGAACACGCGCGCACCGCCCTCCACCGGGCGACGACCGATCAGGCTCATGTTGTCGCCGGAGACGAGATCGAAGCCGAACGGGTTGTACGGGTTCAGGCGCGAGACCACGATGTTGTCGGCCAACGGATTGCCGGTGGCGCCATCGGGGCCGAAGAACAGCGGCTCGGGGCCGGCCTGGTTGGTCGACTCGCGGCGGTTGCCCAGCGCCTTGATGTACCACTGCACGTTGTCGGTGATGTCAAAGCGGAACTGGCCGAACAGGCCTTTGCGCTCCGACGGCGTAAGCACCATGTTGTATTCGGCGAAGTTGAAGCGGTCGGCGGTGGTGAAGCAGTGATAGTCATCCGTGCGGCTGCAGCCGGCACTGCCGTCGTACCGCGGATTGCTCACGCCGGTATTGGGCACGATGTTCTGCACCGCACCGGTGTTCGGGTCGGTGAACATGAAACGGCCCTGCGGAATACCACCGCTGCCGAACGCCAGGCCGGTACCGGGAATGGGGAAGCGCGACTGCTCGCGATCCTTGGCGAATACCGGGTCCTGCTTGGTCCAGCTGGCGCCCAGGAACAGGCTGAAGCGATCGCCACTCTTGCCCCAGGCCAGGTCCACGCCCTTCTGCGTGCCGTCCCCCTTGCTGTACTCGCCGTAGTTCAGCGTCACCTGCCCACCATCGAAATCGCGGCGGGTGATGATGTTGACCACGCCGGCGATGGCATCGGAGCCGTACAGCGACGAAGCACCGTCCTCCAGCACCTCGATGCGCTCGACGATGGCCAGCGGAATGGTGTTGAGGTCGGTGGCCGAGCCCACACCGGACGCCGACGATTCATTGACCCAGCGGATGCCGTCGACCAGCACCAGCACGCGCTTGGCACCCAGGTGGCGCAGATCGACCTGCGCCGAGCCGGCACCCACGCCACTGCCATCGGGCGGGAAACCGAAGTTGCCGGACGAGTTGAACTTGGCGTTGAGCGCAGAGCCGGAACCGGTGAGCTGCTGCAGCACTTCGCCGATCGAGGTCAGGCCGGTGCGTTCGATGTCGCCACGGGTCAGGGTCTGGATCGGGACCTGGCCCTCTACTTCAGCGCGCTTGATGCGGGTACCGGTGACTTCCACCGCGTCGAGGTTGGTGGTGGATTGTGCAGCGGCACCCAGGGGTGCCAAGGCCATCACGCACAGCGTGACGGCAACCGCCAACGGGCGGTGGTGCAGGTGCTTCATTCGCTCTCTCTCCAAAGGAATGTCGGGACATGGACTGCCGCGCTCCCCCCTGCATGGCGGCAGCGTCTCCTTTGTAAACAAGCGGTAAAAATCACGGCGTGATGATCGACACTCTTTCACGCGGAATTGACGCAATTGACAGCCATTTACGTCAGATCAGGACCGTTTAGAACCGGACGGTACTGTTCACCGCCCTCCACTTTGATGCCGGCTGCGTCAGCGCGCGCCGAGATCCGCCACAACTCATCAAGGGGACTTGTCGGTGCAGGCGCTAGTGACCGGGCGCGTCGACGCGCAGCCCATGCTGGCTCACGGCCAGCAGCACGCGTGCCATGTCTTCGTAGTCGGTGTCGTCGGCGGTCGCCAGGTGCACCCAGGGGCGATGCTGCTGCGGCATCTGCTGCGCCTGCACCAGGTGCCGCTGCAACGCGACAGCGTCGAGCGGCTGGCCATTCCAGAACATCGCCCCCGCCGCGTCGATGCGCAGGTGGATCGGCTGGGGTGAGGACGCCGGCCAGGGTGGGCACGAGGTGCGCTGCTGGAGCGCCAGGAGGCCGGTCGCCTGCGCCATCGGCAGCGCGGTGATCACCAGCGCCAGCAACACCAGCAACACATCCACCAGCGGTGCCAGATTGGGGGCGGCCATCAGTGAGGCCGCGTGCTGTATCCCGTATCGCATGCCACGTTCCCTCGCAGGAAGAGCGGCCTGCCGATGGCAGGCCGCCCGTTGCCGGACTCACCGCACGAAACTCACCGCACGAAGGCAATGCGCTCCATGCCAGTGGCTTCGGCCGCAGCCAATATCCGCGCCATGCCTTCGTACTCGGCCGCCGGATCGGTGGCGATGCGCAGCTCCGGCAGGTTGCCGGCATGCTCGCCGGCCTGCGCCTGCAGGCGCCCCTGCAGATCGCCGATCGCCATCGGCTGGCCATCCCAGCTCAGCTGGTTCGACGCATCCAGTCGCAGCTCGATCGGCGGCGGCGGTTCGGGGCGATCGATCGTGCGATCGGTGGCCTGTGGCAACTGCACGGGAATCGGCCGGGCCACGATCGGCGCGGTTACGATGAAGATGATCAACAGCACCAGCATCACATCCACCAGTGGCGTGACATTGATGTCCGCCAGCGGGCCGCTTCTTCCTGCGCTACTGAACGCCATGTGCCGCTCCCTGCAGCCGGGCCGTTCGCCCAAGGCCGACGTTACGACGCCTGCGCCCGCCTGCGGCAGGGGCCTGTGCGGAGTCATTCAGCTATCGTTGCCCACGCATTGCGTGCACGCAATGCGAAACTGAATTCAGCCACTGCCCGCTATGCTGCATGCCATGACCCGACGCTCTTCGACCGCCCTGTCCCTGCTGCCCTTGGCCACCACGCTGCTGATCGGCTGCGCCAATGCCCAGTCCCTCGATGCCCAGAACGCCCAGTTGAAAGCCGCGATCGCGGCCGCCGAACGCGGCCAGTTCGATCCTGGCCAGGCCGCTGCGCTCAGCCGCCATCCGGCGTATGGCTGGCTGGAGTACGCCAACCTGCGCCGCAACATCGACACCGTCGATACCGCGCAGGCACAGGCCTTCCTCAAGCGCTATGAGGGCCAGGCCGTGGCCAGCACGTTCCGCAGCGTGTGGCTGCCCTCGCTCGCCCGCCGCCAGGACTGGCCGACCCTGCTGGCCAACTGGGCGCCCACCGACAACGCCGGCCTGCGCTGTGCGCAGCTGACCGCGCGCCAGGTGACCGGCAAGGCCGATCCGCAGTGGATCAGCGAAGCACAGGAGCTGTGGCGCAAGAACGGCAAGCCGCTGCCGGACAGCTGCGATGCGGTGTTCACCGTGCTGCAGGCACAAGGCGGCCTGAGCGACGCCCTGCGCTGGGAACGGATCGATGCTGCCGCCGACGCGCAGCAGCCCGCCGTGATGCGCAGCGCGGCCCGCGGCCTGCCTGCCACTGACCTGGCACTGGCCAACACTTACGCCGCCTTCGTCGACAAGCCCAACGCCAGCGCCCTGAACTGGCCCCGCAACGAGCGCAGCCGGCGCATCGCCACCGATGGCCTGGCCAAGCTGGCCAAGGCCGACCCGGCCGCCACCGAACAGCAGCTGCCGCAGTACGCGCAGGCACTGGGGCTGAGTGCCGCCCAGCAGGGCCAGGTGCTGTACCAGATCGCGCTGTGGACGGTGGCGTCCTACCTGCCCGATTCGGCACGCCGCCTCAACGCGGTGCCGGAGTCGGCCTATGACGAACGCCTGCACGAGTGGCGCGTGCGCGAAGCGATGTCCCGCGGCGACTGGACCGCGGCGCTGACCGCCATCCGCAAGATGGGCAGCAAGCAGCGCAGCGACCCGCGCTGGCGCTACTTCGAAGGCCGCATGCTGGAGAAGACCGGCCAGGCCCAGCAGGCGCAGCCGCTGTTCCGCGAGGCCGCGCGTGCATCGACCTTCCACGGCTTCCTCGCCGCCGACAAGCTGCAGCAGGGCTACACGCTGTGCCCGTGGCAGCCCAACGACAGCGCGCAGGCTCAGGCGGTGATCGCGCGCGACCCGGCCATCCAGCGCGCAATGGCGTTGTACCAGATCGATCGCGCTGGCTGGGCCGTAGCCGAATGGAACAGTGCACTGTCGCGCTTCGATGACACCCAGCGTCGCCTCGCCGTGCGCGTGGCGCAGGACAACGGCTGGTTCGACCGCGCCGTGTTCGCGCTCGGCAAGCAGCCGCAGGAGCAGCGCCTGTACGACCTGCGCTTCCCGCTGCACCACGACGCCACCATCCGCCGCGAATCGGCACGCAACGCAATCGACCCGGCCTGGGTGGCGGCGGAGATCCGCGCCGAGAGCACCTTCACCCCGCGTGCGCGCTCGCCTGCCAACGCCATGGGCCTGATGCAGGTGCTGCCAGCCACCGGTGCCGGCGTGGCCAAGTCGATCGGCCTGACCGGCTACGGCGGCGCCGACAGCCTGTACGACCCGGACACCAACATCGCCATCGGCACCGCCTACCTGCGCCAGTTGATGAACAAGTACGACGGCCTGCCCTACGTGACCATCGCCGCGTACAACGCCGGCCCGACCCCGACCGCACGCTGGCAGAGCCAGCGCCCGGGCTTTGATCCGGACCTGTGGATCGAGACCATCAGCTACAAGGAAACCCGCGAGTACGTGGCCCGCGTGCTGGCCTTCAGCGTGATCTACGACTGGCGCCTCAATGGTGATGCGCTGCCGCTGAGCGATCGCCTGATGGGCCGCCTGGTGGACAAGCGCAAGCGCTTCAGCTGCGCCGCCAACGCCGACCAGGGCGGCGATTGATCGCAACACAGTACTGCCGGCCGCTGGCCGGCATTCCCCGGCATCCACTCGCTGGGGAGGGAAACGATGAGCCTGCTGGCCTGGATCGGGCTGGACGCTGTATCGGTAGTGCCGGCCGCTGGCCGGCAGCTTCGGGGTGACTGCGGTTGCCGGCCAGCGGCCGGCACTACCGGTGCGTCTGCGCCGGGCATGCGATGATTCCAGCCATGAAGATCTATCTTGTCGGCGGCGCCGTGCGTGACCGCCTGCTGCAGCGACCTGCCGGCGACCATGACTGGGTGGTGGTCGGCGCCACGCCCGCGCAGATGGAAGCGCAGGGCTTCACCGCCGTCGGCCGCGATTTCCCGGTGTTCCTGCACCCGAAAACCGCTGAGGAATACGCGCTGGCGCGCACCGAGCGCAAATCCGGCCGTGGCTACCGCGGCTTCGTGGTCGATGCCGACCCGGCAGTGACGCTGGAAGAAGACCTGCAGCGCCGCGACTTCACCATCAACGCGATTGCCTGCGACGAAGACACCGGCACGCTGGTCGATCCCTACGGCGGTGTGCGCGATATCGAGCAACGCGTGCTGCGCCATGTCGGCCCCGCGTTCGTGGAAGATCCATTGCGCGTGCTGCGCGCGGCCCGGTTCATGGCGCGCTTCGCACCGCTGGGCTTCACCGTCGCCGAAGAGACCATGGCGCTGATGCGCGAGGTCGCCGCCAGCGGCGAGCTGGACGCGCTGGTGCCCGAGCGCGTCTGGCAGGAGCTGCGCAAGGCGCTGGTCAGTGAACGGCCCTCCGCCTTCCTGCGCACGCTGCACGATGCGCAGGCACTGGGCCCGATCCTGCCCGAGCTGGAGGCGCTGTATGGCGTGCCGCAACGTGCTGAGTTCCACCCCGAGGTCGATACCGGCATCCATCAGGAAATGGTCAGCGACACCGCCGCGAAACTGGCGCCGGGCGATGACCTGGTCGGCTTTGCCGCGCTTACCCATGACCTGGGCAAGGGCCTGACCCCGCCGGAGGAGTGGCCGCGCCACATCATGCACGAGCAGCGCGGCATCAAGCCCTTGAAGGCACTGTGTGCGCGGTTGAAGATTCCCGCCGAACACCAGCAGCTGGCCGAAGCGGTGTGTCGCGAGCACTTGAACGTGCACCGCATCGACGAACTGCGCGATGCCACCGTGCTGGAACTGCTGGGCCGCTGTGATGCGCTGCGCCGGCCGGAACGCGTGGCCCGCATCGCACTGTGCTGCGAGGCCGACAAGCGCGGCCGGCTCGGCTTCGAGGACGCCGACTACCCCCAGGGCGAAACGCTCAAGCGCCTGCACCAAGCGGCGCTGTCAGTGCAGGCGCGGGATCTGGATACCACGCATCTGAAGGGCCCGGCCATCGGCGAAGCGCTGGCCAAGGCGCGGGTGAAAGCCATCGCCGCCGCCCGCTGATCCGCAACCGCCGTGGCGGCCGCGCACCGACTCCCATGGGTAGTGCCGGCCGCTGGCCGGCACCCCTATATCACTGGCTTCAGTGCGCCATCCCACGGGTAATCGCCGCCGCACGCTGCTTCAGCTGGGCCACGGCATCGGGAATCATCTCCATGCCCACGTCCAGGCCCGGGTTCAGCACCAGGCCGACGCCGTCGCCGATACCGGCCAGCAGCGCGTGCACCGCGATCGGCATGGCATGGGCAAACTGCGGCAGCTGCTCGTGCCACAGGCCCGCGCGCTCGGGGGCAGTGAACACCGCGAACATCGGCTCACCGCTCTCGCTGGTCAGCACCAGCGGCGAGATGCTTTCGTCCCAGGCGCCATCCTCACCAATGGCCTTGTCCAGCAGCACGAACGCCGTCGAGGTCAGCAGGCCGTCGAGGAACTGCGCTGCAGTCAGCGTGCCGTCCTGGGCCTGCAGCAGGCGCACCTCGAGATCGTTGAGGGGTTCGAACGGGGTGTCGTGGTCCATGGTCGGTTCCGGTACGTGGTTGCAGGCTGCAACTTTAGCAGGCCGGGGGTGAAGCACCGCAGCGCATCGGCAGGGACTCGCGGGGCGTCAGTGGCCGATGTACCAAAGCGCCCAGCGCTCTCCGGCCTGGGCCCCGCCATAGAGATTCGGGGCCGTCCGGAAGTCTTGATGGCTTTGGGAGGAAAGCATGGCGGGCAGGATACGGCCGGCCGCAGATGCTACGAACCCTGCTACCCCACCTGAACCGCTCGACGGGGGAATTGTTAAGACCTGCTTCGACAGTCTGACGAAATCGTCAATGTGTCCAATTCGCTTGTGACCGTGTGCCGGCGCCGCTCCACTCAATCCTGAAAGGACGTTGAGACTGGCATGACCAACAGCTTTGAGCACGACTGGAGCGGGTCGTATAGTCGGATGACGTAGAGCAATGGAACGCCGATGAACGCTACCTCGCAAGGCCTCGCGCCACAGGCATGCATGGATGGAGGCCAAGGAAGCTGGCAGCACGAGCGGCGCAACCTGTCGCATGTGCCCCGTAACGCGGTACATCGCGCCGTCTTCCTCGGCCATCCCTCCTGTCCAGCCGATCAAGGTTCAGGGCAATCCTGCCGGCATCCTCACGCGCAGAGAACCGTGCCCCGTAGTAACCCTGAAGATGCGCCCCCCCCGTAGTACCTCGATCAGCGACATGGACCGCTCATGCTGAAACCCTGCCCCCACCTCACTCACGTTGTGTTGATCGCCTTGATCACACTGGCCGTTTCTGGATGCAACAAGGAACGCTCATACCCGGTCTATCGCGAGAATCCTGCACCCAAGGATGCGCTACCGATTGTGATTCGGGTCCACGATGCACCTGTGGAGCTTGCTCTCCCGAAGGTTTTCGTCTCCTACGAGATAGATCCGCGCTGCCTCCCACCGATCAGCAACTACGAGGGTGTGCAGTACGCCCCCCAACGGCAGTCAGTAGAGTTCCCAGTACAACGTGTCAGTGCAACCGAGTTCAGCAGCACCGTGTTCGAGGACGGCATGGCAGTCGCTGACTATTACGGGCGCGGGCCATGCGAATGGAAACCCAGCATCATTCGGGCTTCATTCCCAGTCATTTCCGAGGGACGCGAAGGCTTCATATCAGTTGCCGTCCACCATCTCGAACTGAAGAAACTACTCACGTCGATTTCGTACGCAGACAGTCAGATGACCCTGCAAACAAAGAGTTCGACGCCGGGATGGGTGCGAACGCAGTCCCAGTATAGCTACGACAGATTGTCTGATATCGAGAAGCAGAAGTACTTTCCCATAGAGATATCGTCTCCTTCGAAAGGAATCGTCCCATGAGACCTCTAACCAATGCAGCCCTGGCCAATGCAGCCTACTCCCCACCGTCACATCCAGCTCCAGGCGATAAGGAATCGCTGCGCGTTGATGGTGAAGACTTCGAAGTTCTAGGGCGACGTGACGCAGTCAGCGGCTATCAAGGCGTTGTGTACCGGAACATCAAGACCAACGAGATCATCATCGCCCATCGAGGCACCGAGTTTGATCGCCAGGCCATACTTGATGGCGGCGTCGACGCAGCGATGGTCAGCGCCAGAGTCAACGCACAGATTGATGATGCGCTCGTACTGACCAAGCAGGCAATCAAGCAAGCTGAGGACAACGGATATGGTCCGGTGTACGTCACTGGACACTCCCTAGGCGGCGCACTCGCGCAGATCACTGCCCACCACTACAACCTCCCTGGCGACGCCTTCAATCCCTACGGCGCTGCCGGGCTGGCGTATCGCCTGCCTGAAGGCCAGCCGGCCAGTGCGGCGCCCTTCACCAGCCATGTGATGGCGGGCGACCTGGTTAGTGCGGCCGGTCCTCATTACGGCAAGGTTGAGATGTACGCACTCCCCAAGGAACTGGGAGTCCTGCGCGATGCCGAGCAGGGCCAGCGCATCGCCTCGCTCGGATCGCTTGGGATGAAAAGCGGCCATGTCATGTCCGCTGCGATTGCGGTCCAGTTGGGTGATTCCCATCGAATGGTTCACTTCATTGACCGTATGACGGACAAGGGTCCAGTGCAGTCCGTGCTGGACGCCCCCGAGGCGCGGATCACAGATGCCGAGGACCTGCGCCGGATAGCGGAGTATCGCAAAGACATCCACCAGTTGCGCCTGGGAGCAACCGTACTTGTCGGTGGTGGCCCTGGACTCCTGCGCGACGGGGTCAATTACCTTCGCGGCACCGAGGAAGCCGGAGCATACGCCCGTCGCGAAGCCGAAGCCGTGCAGCGCGCAGAAAACGCATTGAAACCAGGGGAGCGTTTGCTCCAAGAGGCAACCGAAATGGGCTCGCCCTCTCTGAGCAACCCAGGCTTCACTCCCAAGAGCTCATTGCAGGAGAGCATCGAGTCAACCTTGGACAAGGCAGGCCTGGATCCCAGAAAGGAAGGCCACCCCGACCATGCGCTCTACCGGCAGATTCGCGACGGTGTATCGGCCGTGGATGCCAGGCACGGGCGCAGCTTCGATGAAACCAGTGAGCGTGTGACGGCCGGCCTGGTTGCAACGGCCAAGCGCAGCGGCCTGGAACGCGTCGATCATGTTGTCTTGGGCAACGCTCCCAGCGATGGTTCAGGCCCTCGCATGTTCGTCGTGCAGGGAGCGCTCGACAATCCGGCGCACCTGCTGGCATCGATTGCGGTCAGCGAGGCCGTCAATACACCTGTAGAGCAGTCGCTCGCCAAGGTCGAGCAGATTTCGCAGGCCCATCAGGTCGCTCAACAAGAGCAAACCCAAGAGCAGACCCGAACAGCGATCCGCATGGGCTAGGCCAGCGTGGATTGCTTGGCCCACCCGAGGCTAGCGCCCGCTGGAACGGCCTGCTGAGGCTATGTCGGCCCGCCCTCTCCCTAGGAGGAATACAGGTTCCGCCACATCCAACCGGCCACCGCCAGCGCGGCGACCCCTACCAGCATCAACGGCAGGCCGAAGCGGTGCCGCCACGGGATCGGCACCCCGCCAAGCTGCTGGTCCATGGTCTCGGTATCCAGCACCCAGCCGTGCCCGCACCGGGTGCAGGCCAGCTCGTAGCGGCGCTGGTAGGTGAAGCCGAACAGCAGGTCGATGCGCGCCATCTTGTAGCGCAGCTGCGGGGCGAACTCGGTTTCCGTCTGGCAGCGCAGGCAGTGGTGCGCTTCGGTGGGGCCGACGATCAGCACCCGTTCCTGTTGGCCGATCAGGATCATGTCCGGTTGCCCTGGCAGGCGGGCTGGGCCAGCAGCCAGGCCTGGGCGGCGGCCACAGTGGCGGCATCACCCTCGACGCGCTGGTCGGGTTCGATCTTCAAGCCATCGCCACGATCATTGCGGTCCCGCATCACGCTGGTGGTCAGCAGCAGGCGACTTCCATCGGCAAGGGTGTGCACGACATTGCCGGTGGAGACACCCGCGGTCGGCTGGCCGAAACTCCGCGCCTGCGGGCGGCCACGCCACGCCAGCACCGAGGCCTCGCCCGAACTGCCGGTGCGGGGCCCGAACAGCACCGCCACCGGTGCGCCAGGCTGCCGCACTACATGGCCGGACTGGCCGAAGTCCAGCAGCGGCCTGCCCGCCAGCTGCACCGCAGTCGCCGTCAACGTCCAGCGCTGCGGCCCTTGCGCGGTTTCGAACGCGCCGACGTCCTCGTTGTTCACCACCGAGGTGCGCAACAGCGGGGCCATGCCCAGCAGCATCGGCCACATGGAGCCGCCACCGTTGTCCCGCAGGTCGACGATCCAGCCACAGCGCGCGCCGTCGTCCTTGCTGCGGATGACCTGCTGCCATCGCGCGGCACGCTGGATGTCCTGGCGGAATTTTTCCTGCGGCGTCGCGCCCGGCGAGGAGGCATAGCCCTCGATGACCACCCAGCCGATGCGCGCATCCACCGCATCAGCGGCCTTGGCCCGGTCCACGGCGGCGGCACCGGCCTGCTGCGCACGCGCGAGGGATTCGCGCTGACGCTGGGTCGTGGTCCACGCACCATGGTGGCCGGTGCTGAGCGCAATGGCTTCGCGCAGAACGGCCAGCCGTTGCGCGGGATCCCCCTGCGCCGATTGCAGGCGGATGCGGATGGCGGGCCAGTCCACCCGGTCGCGATACAGCGCCTGGCGTTCAAGCAGGTTGAGGATCTCGGCCTGGGCCTCCGGCGAGGGCACCTCGACCGCGCCTGGCGTATCGGCCATGGCGACGGTCGCCAGCAACACGAGCATCAGCGCGCCGATGCGACGCACTCCCTTGCGAACCTGCATGCGACGCTTCCTTGTCGTTGAATCAGGACCGCAGCATAACCGGGGCATGATCGCTTGCGCCACGCGCGAACTGTCGTATTTGCCTCCTCCGCAGATTGCAGGCAGACACGCTCACTGCGATCACAACATTACAACTTTGCCCATGTCATCGCGCCGTACAACGCGCCAAGGTGGCTTTGCCGGCGCCTCCTGCGCTGGTCGGGATTGGCGTCCTGAATGAAGTTTTTCGCGAGCAGGCTTGCAACGTCGTTGCCGGCCCGAACAATGCACCGTCCGTCGTTCTGCGGCGGGCGGTGCGAGGGGATCCCCGGATCCGCCGGCGTCATTCCTCGTGAAGAGCTTCACCGGCACGCCAACCCGCACCGCCCGCCACCTTGCATCCCGCAGGTGGCCTCGCCTCGTGAGGTTGCCGCCATGAACACGCCCCGCCCCACCTATCCACGCCTGCAGGCCCTGCTCGGCGCTGCACTGCCCGGCCTGCAGCTGTCCACTGCCGTCGCCGAAGCGTTGGAAGATGCACTCGCCGAAGCCAACGAACAGGCGCCGCCCTCCGCATTCTTCGCGCGGTTGCGCGGCATCGCTCACAGCCACGCGGCCGACGGCCAGGCGTGGCGCGAACGGCAACTCAGCGAGGCGCGCGGCCGGGGCCTGGCCGAGGCGACGCGCTGCCTGGCGGCGGTGTCTGCGTGTGGGGGCATCTTGTTGGCGGCGCAGTCGGCACGCGAGATGGATGATGCGCAGGCGCAGTGTCCGCCACAGGTGGAGGAAGGGTTGCTGCATGCGGTGGTGGTGCTGGCCGATCATGCCGGGGCGTTGGTGGAACCGGATGCGTGCGCACCGCTGTTGTAGAGCCGAGCCTATGGTCGGCTGCGCGGAGGTCATGGCGCCGGTGGGATTCGTGCCGACCAAGGTCGGCACCTACCAGAGCGGCGTCATGGCGTCGGTGGGATTCGTGCCGACCAAGGTCGGCACCTACCAGAGCGGCGTCATGGCGCCGGTGGGATTCGTGCCGACCAAGGTCGGCACCTACCAGAGCAGTGTCATGGCGCCGGTGGGATTCGTGCCGACCAAGGTCGGCACCTACCAGAGCGGCGTCATGGCGCCGGTGGGATTCGTGCCGACCAAGGTCGGCACCTACCTGAGCAACGTCATGGCGCCGGTGGGATTCGTGCCGACCAAGGTCGGCACCTACCTGAGCAACGTCATGGCGCCGGTGGGATTCGTGCCGACCAAGGTCGGCACCTGCCAGAGCTACGTCATGGCGTCGGTGGGATTCGTGCCGACCAAGGTCGGCACCTACCAGAGCTACGTCATGGCGCCGGCGGGATTCGTGCCGACCAAGGTCGGCACCTGCCAGAGCGGCGTCATGGCGTCGGTGGGATTCGTGCCGACCAAGGTCGGCACCTACCAGAGCAGCGTCGTGGCGTCGGTGGGACTCGTGCCGACCAAGGTCGGCACCTACCCAAGGTTGCGGTTGTCACCAGTCCGCACGCAGGCCGATGTTGCCTTCGATGACGCGGCGCTTCTCGTTGCGGTCGCCGCCCAGTTCACGCGTGTAGTCGGCCACGGCATAGGCGCTGATCGTTCGGTTGAAACGCCCGACCACACCCACGCCGGCTTCCAGCGCGCGTGAGCGCTGCGAATTGACGATCACGTCGTCGTCGAAACGGATGCGGTCTTCACCAGAACGGCCATGCCAGTAATTGAGCTTGAAATACGGCTGCCAGCCGTTGTCGGCCAACTGGTAATCGCCCGCCAGGCGCAGGCCGATGCGGCCGGTCCAGGCGTTGTCGTTGTCGAAGCGCACGCTCGATACTTCATCGCGACGGTCATCCAGCGAAGTGCGCTGCCAGATCACCTGCACCTGCGGTTCCAGCCACCATGCGGACTGCCCGAAGTGCAGCAGCGGCTTGCCCGCCTCCACCGACACGCTGGTACCGTCGCCGCTCAGGCCGAAGCCGAGCCCACGCGAGGAACGCACGCGGCCGTCGTAGCGGCTCTGCATCGCCACGGCGTCGATGTAGCCGCCACTGCTGTCGGTGAAGGTCCAGTACAGGCCCACGTGCTTGTCATCCAGGCGGTTCTGGCCTACCTGCACGTTCTCCCAGCCCAGTGCTAGACCCGTGGTCTTGCCCTGCGCGCGGGTGCGGCCAACGAATACGCCGATCTGGTTGCGGTGGTTGTCAGACGCCGCGGCCCACACGTCGAGACCGGCCTGCAGGCCCATCACATCGCCATCGAAGCCCGGCTGCGCATCACCCTTCCAGTGGATCTCGCTGCTCTGCCCCACCAACCGGCCCCAGGCGGTGCGGACTGTGCCCTGGTTGTACAGCAGGCGCTGTTCGCCCTGCCGCTCGTGGAAGGTACCGAGGCTGGCCAGCGAGGTCTCGCGCAGCAGCGGTGGCACCACGGCGTAGGCGGCGGTCTCCACGCGGTACAGCGGCACCACCGCGCCTTCGGCCGGGCGTGCACCCGGCGTTGGTGGGGTGCCGGTACCGGGCAACGCACCGCCGGCCACCGGCACGTCCGGCACCGCCGGGTCGCTGGGCGGCGCCACCGGCGCCGGTTCCGGTGGCGGCGGTGGCGGCGCGGCCTCGCCGGCGGTCAGGTTCGGATCGGTAGCGCCTTCAGGCGGCGGCGGCGGTGCCGGGGTGATCGCCGGCGGCGGTGCGACCGGCGGCGTCAGGGGCGGTGGCGTGGCAGTGCCGCCGCCGTTGGGTGCCGGCGTTGGTCCGGTCACCAGCGTCGATCGCAGGTACCAGTTCTCGCTGGTGCCGGCGCTGACACCACCCTTGAACAGGAAGTACTCGTAGGCACCGGCTGCAACCGGTGCGAACAGCGAGAACGCGCCCGGCGCAGTGCGGCCACCATTCAAGGCCTGCACCACCAGGATGCCATCGGCCAGCGTGGCGGCGCCGCTGCCGCCGGCATTGAGCACGCCGATGCCGGTGGTACCGGTGGCGGTTCCGCCATCGATCACCAGGCGGTCGCTGCTGGAATTGTCCGCACCCAGCACGGTACGCAGGTACAGGCCACCGCCGTCACCACGGTAGTTGCCACGCACGGTGAACACGTCGCCTGCGCCGGTGCCGGTCAGGTCGATGCGCCCGGCATTGATCATCTCCACCAGTGCACCACTGTTGAACGGACGGACTGCATGGCCGCCACTGCCCGCGTAGACGGTGCTGGTGTCGTCCACGGTGAGCGTGCCGGTGCCGGTTTCGCTGTCGCCCAGCACCAGGTCGCCATCAAAGGTCAGCTCGGTGCTGTTAGCCAAGCTGATCGCCTCCCAGTTCTGGAAGCGGCCCACGCCGGCAGTCTTGACGTTGTGGAAGTTGAGCTGGTCGATGCCACCGCCACCGTCGAACAGCGGCACCGCCCCCAGGTTGCCCTGGTTGAGGTTGCCGAGGTTGGCGACGTCGTTGTCCGGCCCCATGTCGATCGCGCCGTAGACGATGCCGCCGCCATTCCAGTTGAAGGTGTCGTTGCCAGTACTGAGCAGTACCTGCCCGCGCACGGTGCCGTCGGTGATGGTCACGCTGTCGTTGCCGCCGCTGACGCTGATGTTGCCGCCGATGTAGGCGGTACCCGAGATGATGATGGTGTCGGTATCGAAGCCGGTCACCACGTTGCCGTCCACGGTGCCGCCGGACTGGTCCCACAGGTTCTTGTCCAGCTTCATGTTGACCCGGCCGATGCGGCCAGCGGTCATCCACGCCTGGTCACCATCCTCGAACGCACCGATGACGCGGCCACCGCTCATGCGGAAGGTATCGATGTTGTCGCCCTGCTGCAGCGCGCCGACCGTGCCGCCACTCATGACGAAATCATCGCGGCCACTGCCCTGCGCCACCACGCCGGTGACGGTGCCGCCGGTGACGGTCATCTGGTCATCGCCACTGCCCTGGTCGACGCTGTCGATCGTACCGTTGTCCAGCAGCAGCGCATCATTGCCATCACCCTGCAGCACACTGCCGCTGATGCTGCCAGCCTGCATGTCCAGGCGATCATTGCCGGCACCGAACTGCACGCCGGTGCGCCCGCTGATCGTTCCGCGGTTGACCAGCACGCTGTCGCCCGCGCCGACGAACTGCAGGGCGGTGTTGTTGCCGGTGCTGATGCTGCCCGAGTTCTCGACGCGGCTGCCGCCACCGAGCTGGACCGCCACGCCGCCCACCGAACTGATCGTGCCCAGGTTGGACAACAGGTGCCCACCGGCCCCGACAAGCGAAATCGCGCTGCTGCCACCGCTTTGCTGCAGCTGCGCCGTGCTGGCGACAGTGACGGTGATGCCGGCGGCGCCATTGGCGGTGACGGGAACGGTCTGCGGGTTCGGCGCATTGGCATCGCAGGTGACCGTCTGGCCGGCGACGGGGGCGACGCTGTCACAGCCGGCCCAGGCGGCGCTGGCGGTCAACAGCATGACGGAGGGAACAGCCAAAGCCTGCAGTACGGAAACAGTGAGGCGGCGCATACGCACTGCGCGCGGGACGGCACGGGACATACAGCACTCCTGGACAGGGGATCAGGAACTGTGGATATGCGGTACTGCGAGCGAAGTCTGCGCCATGGTGAACGGTTTCGGCAGGTGAATTTGCGTGCCGATCATCACAGTTCAGATGCGAACTTGATCGGGCATCACCTGACCTCTACGTGCCTGAAATCGTTCACCTTTGCGGAGTCATGCCCATGCCTGGATGAGGCGGCCTCCCGGGTTGGGTCAGAGCCCTTTCCTGCGGAAAGGGATCCGACCCGGAGCCGTCAGATCTTCAGATAGATCTTCCGCCGGTCCAGCCACCACCCCACGCCCCACCACAGCGCGACGAACGCCAGCGCCTGCAGCATCGACGCCAGCTCGAGCGCGTGCGGCATCGCGGCGGCCAGTTGCTGCCAGATCCAGCCCCACGCGCCGGTCGCCATCAGCGCCACCGACATCACCGATGCGCCAAGATAGGCGGTAATTGCATTGACCCCGAAGCGCCGGCCCAGTGCGGGCCATCCCTTCTGGTCGATCAGCACGTGGCTCAGCCACAGTGCCAGCGCGGCAAGGCCCCCGGTCCACAGCGCGTAGCTGGGCGTCCACAGCTGCTTGTTCAACGGCAGCACCGTGGCCAGCAGCAGCCCCAGCACGGCGGTTGCCACACCCAGGCCAGCCAATGCCGCCGCACGACCGTTGCGCAGCAGGCCACCGGCAATCAGGCCGAGCACGGTACTGGCCAGCGCACCCAGCGTGCTCAGCAATCCTTCCGGGTCATGGCCCAGTCCGGTATCGGCGTGCCACTGGTAGATCCACGGTGCGAACAGCGTGGTGTCCAGGCGGCTGGCCGGGTTGGTCCATGGCGCCAGATCACCGATGCCCAGCAGCAGCACGGTGTAGCCCACCAGCAGCGTGACCAGCACGCCAGCCTGCACGCGCGGCCGCGCATACACCGCCAGAACACCCACCAACGCTGCGCATACCGCAATCCGCTGCAGCACGCCCCAGATGCGGAAGTGATGGGTATGCAGCGCCCACCAGATCAACAGGTGCAGCAACGCGCCGGCGAGCAGGATGCGCAGTGCACGCTCCAGCACCCCGCGCGCCAATGCTGGCCGTGCAGCGGCATCCAGCGCGCGCGGTGCCACGCTGAAGGCCATCGACACACCCACCAGGAACAGGAAGAACGGGAACACCAGGTCGGTGGGCGTGCAGCCATGCCATTCCGAGTGACGCAGCGGCGCGAACACCGCACTCCAGTCGCCCGGATTGTTGACCAGCAGCATCGCCGCCACGGTGATGCCGCGCAGGGCATCGATCGAGCCCAGACGGCGTGGCGGCGTACTGTTCATCAGGCGGCCTCGTACTGTCCGGCAATCCAGGTACCACGCACCTGCAGGGCGTCATCCAGCAGCACCAGGTCGGCCTGGTAGCCCTCGGCGATGTGGCCAAGGCGGTCGTCGACGTTGAGGAACTGCGCCGGATAGGTCGACGCCATGCGCGCCGCTTCGGCCAGCGGTTGGCCGAGCAGCTGCACGGTATTGCGCACGGCGGTGGCCATGTCCAGCGCCGAGCCGGCCAACGAACCGGCGGCATTGCGCACCACGCCATCGATGGCGGTGATGGTTTCGCCATACAGCACGTAGCTGGGATCGTCGGCTCCAACCGGCGGCATCGCATCGGTCACCAGCAGCAGGCGACCGCGCGGCTTGGCCGCCAACGCCACGCGAAGGCTGGCCGGGTGCACATGCACGCCATCGACGATGATGCCGATCCAGCTGTCGCGGTCTTCCAGCGCAGCGCCCACCGCGCCGGGCTCGCGGCCCTGCAACGGCGACATCGCGTTGTACAGATGGGTGAAGCCGCGCACGCCGGCATCCAGGCCGGCGCGGATCTCTTCGTAGGTGCCTGCAGTGTGCCCAGCAGCGACGATCACGCCACGCTCGACCAGCGCACGGATGGTCTCCAGCGGCACGCGCTCCGGCGCCAGCGTCAGCAGGGTCACGCCGTTATCCAGCGATGCGGCCAGCGCAATCTCCGCTTCGTCCGGCACGCGGAACTTGCTGGCATCGTGCGTGCCCTTGCGCGCCGGCGCGATGTACGGCCCCTCCAGATGGATGCCGATCACGCCCGGCACGCCCTGCGTGATGGCCTCGCGCATTGCACCGATGGCTTCGCGCATCACCGCCACGTCATCGCTGATCAGCGTCGGCAGCATCGCGGTGGTACCGAAGCGGCGGTGCGCCTGCGCGATGGTGCGCAGTGCCGCCACGTCCGGCGTGTTGTTGAACAGCGCGCCGCCGCCGCCATTGACCTGCACATCGATGAAGCCGGGCAGCAGCCAGCCGCCCCCCAGGTCCACCTGCTCGGCCGCGTGGCCCAGCTGCGGCGCGGCATCGGGCAGCAGCGCGCTGATGCGACCGTCCTCGATCACCACCGCCAGGTCGTCGCGGAACTCATCGCCGGCCAGGATGCGGGCATTGCGCAGCACCGTCGCCATCACACCGTCTCCGTAACCTTGTTCAGATGCGGCGGCAGGTCCGGGTTGAAGCCACGGCGCAGCGCCAGCGCATTGATGGCGCGATAGAAGCTCTGCACGGTCAATAGCGGTGCGCACAGCGGATGCGGCGCGGCCGCCACCGGCAGGTTGCCGCCGGCACCGGCCATCCACACCTGCGCACCACGTGCGGTGAATTCATCGACCACTGCACGGGTACCGGCGCCGGTCTCGTCCGGCTGGGCGAAGGCCAGCACCGGGAAGCCACGGCCGACCAGCGCCATCGGGCCGTGCTTGACCTCGGCCGAGCTGTAGGCTTCGGCGTGCAGGCTGCAGGTTTCCTTGAACTTCAGTGCCGCTTCCTGCGCCGCACCCAGGCCCAGGCCACGGCCGAGCACGAACAGGTTGGTGGCCTCGACCAGGCCTTCGGTCACCGCGCTCCAGTCGCACTGCCAGGCTTCACGCATCGCGTCCGGCAGCAGGTCCAGCGCCGCACGCAGGCTGCTGTCCTGCTTCCAGTACGCGGCCAGCTGCAGCAATGCGGCCAGCGAGGCGAGGTAGCTCTTGGTCGCTGCAACGCTCTTCTCGGGGCCCGCATGCAGCGGGATGACCGTGTCGGCCAGCTGCGCCAGCGGTGAATCCTCGACGTTGACCAGCGCGATCACGCGCGCGCCGGCGGCCTTGGCCGCCTCGGCGTTGCGCAGCAGGTCCGGGCTCTTGCCCGACTGCGAGATGACGATGAACAGTGCGCCGCGCAGCTGCAATGGTGCGGCGTAGACCGAGCCCACTGATGGCGAGGCCGACGCGACCACCAGCCCCAGCTGGGTTTCCAGCAGGTACTTGCCATAGGTGGCGGCGTGGTCGGAGCTGCCGCGTGCACAGGTAACCACGAACGGCGGCGGCGCGGCACGCAGGCTGGCGGCCAGGGTTTCCAGGGTGGCGTGGTTTCGCGAGAACTGGCGGGCAACCACGTCGGCCGCTTCAGCGGCCTCGGCGAACATCAGGGTAGCGGTGGGGTCTGACAGCGACATGGCAGGCTCAGGCAGGATCGGAAGGAAGGGGGCGTGCGCCGGCCGGGCGCATCGGCGCGGTCGAACCGCGCACCACCAGCTGCGGCACGAAGCCCTGGTTGTGCAGCGGTGCCGGCGCATCGTCGTAGGCGTCGCTGCGCAGCTGCGCGATCAGCAGGCGCGCGGCATGGCGGGCGATGTCTTCGGTGGCCTGCTTGGCGGTGGTCAGCGGCGGCCACGACTGGCGCGAGAACGGGCTGTCCTCGAAACCGGCAATGGACAGGTCGTAGGGCACGTTCATGCCGGCCGACTTGGCGGCGGCCAGCACGCCGGCAGCGATTTCGTCGTTGGAACCGAAGATGGCGGTAGGCGGTTCGCGCAGCGCCAGCAGGCGGCGCGCGCCACGGAAACCGTCGTCGAAGGTGTAGTCGCCCTGCACCACCAGGTGCTTGTCCACGGTCATGCCGTAGTCCTTCAACGCGGCCTCATAACCGGCATAGCGTTCGCCCGAGGAGCGGTGCGAGCTGCCCCCCCACAGGAAGCCGATGCGCTGGTGCCCCAGCTGGATCAGGTGTTCGGTGATCTCGTAGGCGGCCTCGCGGTCGTCGACGAACACGCAGGCACCGTCGGCCGGATCTTCGGTGGCCGCAATGATGCGCACCAGCTTGATGCCACGCGCGGTCAGCGCCTGGATCAGGTCGCGGCGCTCGGACATCGGTGCGGTCAGCACCAGCCCGGCCAGGCGCGAACGCTGCACCCAGTCAGCCAGTTCATCGGCCAGCAGCGGCGAACTGGAATCGCAGGGATGGATCTGCAGGCCGAACCCGGTCTCGCGGCAGGCGGCGAGCACGCCGTTCTGCACGCCGATGATGTGGTACGGGTTCGGGTTGTCGTAGACCAGCCCGATCACGAAGGTGGTGCCGCTGCGCAGGTTGCGCGCGGACGGATCGGGCTCGTAGTCCAGCTCGGCGATGGCACGCAGCACCCGCGCGCGGGTGGCCTGCATCACCGAGGGCTCGTTGTTGATCACCCGCGATACCGTCTTCAGCGAGACCTTGGCCTTTTCGGCAACGTCCTTGATGGTCGCTCTGCGCATCGGTTTTTCCTGGGGTTGGCTGCCGTCCATCATCGCCGATCAGCTCCGGTCCTGCGGCAGGCCCACGCGGTGGCCCACCACCGAATAGAACAGGATGTACAGGTAGCAGGGCACCATCAGCAGCACGAACACCAGCTGGAAATCGATGTGCTGCTTGAGCAGAGCGAACAGCTGCGGAATGATCGCGCCACCGGCGATGCCCATCACCAGCAGGGCCGAACCGGTTTCGGTGAAGCGCCCCAGGCCGCGGATGGCCAGCGGGAAGATGGCCGGCCACATCATGGCGTTGGCAAAGCCCAGCAAGGCCACGAAGGCCACCGACACATAGCCGTGCGTTGCCCACGCGCCCAGGCAGAACACCACGCCCAGCACCGCCGAAATGGTCAGGTAGCGCGACTGCGACACCACCCGCGGAATCACCAGCAGGCCGACCACGTAACCGACCAGCATCGCGCCCAGGGTGAAGGCGGTGAACATCTTGGTCTCGTCCAGCGGCAGGTTGAAGCCATGGCCGTAGGTGCCGATGGCATCACCGGCCATCACTTCCACGCCCACGTACACGAACAGGCACAGCACGCCCAGCCACAGGTGCGGGAACTGGAAGATGCTGCGGCGCTCGACCGCACCGGCGGCCACCGGCGTAGCGTTGGCTTCGGACGATTTGATTTCCGGCAGCGGCGAGAACAGGATCGCCACCGCCAACACCACCAGCAGCGCCGCCATGGCCAGGTACGGAGCATGGATCTTGGCGGCGAACTGGTTCAGCAGCACGGCTTTGGTCGCGGCATCGGCCGCCTGCACCTGCACGTCCAGATCGCCAATGCCATGCAGCACCACCGTGCCGATCAGGATCGGCGCCAGGATGCCGGCGATCTTGTTGCAGATGCCCATCAACGCGATGCGCCGCGCCGCCGTTTCGATCGGCCCAAGGATCGAGATGTACGGGTTGATGGCCGTCTGCAGCAGGGCCAGGCCGCTGCCGATCACGAACAGGCCGCCCAGTGCGCCGGGGTACCAGCGCTGGGTGGCGAATTCGCCGAACAGGGCGGCACCACCGGCCATCACCAGCAGGCTCAGGCTCAGGCCCTTCTTCATGCCGGTGCGGCGCAGGATCCACGACGCCGGCAGGGCCAGGAAGAAGTAGGACAGGTAGAACACCATCAGAACCAGGAAGGCGCCGACCTCGCTGAGCTCGAAGGCGAGCTTGACGAAGGTGATCAACGGGCCGTTGAGCCAGGTGAAGAAGCCGATCAGGAAGAACAACACGCCGACGATGGCGATGGAGGTGGCCACGTTCGGGCGCGCGCTTGCAGCGGGGACGGCGGACATCAGGAGGGCTCCTGCGGCGACAGCCGCAGAACGCGGCGTCGGAGAGTGGCTGGGAACAACGTTGTCACATTCTTTCGGTGGACAACGGCGGTTTGTCAACTTCCATGCACGCCCCTTCAACCTCGTGCTGCACTGCGCAAGTCGATTGCGGTGCTCCGCGCTGAATGCGCGCCAGGCCTAGAGCCCCATGCAGCAACGGTTCCCACGTGAAACCCGCACTCACGCCATGTAAACGTTTACTGCCTGTCGCATTCGTTGCGGCGCAGCAACGAAAGTGTCACGAACTCGTTGACATCGTTGTCAGCGCGGTTACAGACTCCGCCCCAATCGCTGCCCCCGATCCCGGGGCCAGCCCCACCTGCAGCAGGAGCCCGCGTGACCGCCAGCCACCCCGCCCCGTCGCATGTCCTGTCCCGCGTCGCGCCCTCGTTCCTGGCCGCGGACGTCGGTGGCACCCATGTGCGCGTGGCCCGGGTCCAGGCCAGCGGTGACACCGCCCATCCGGTGCAGGTGCTGGAATACCGCAAGTACCGCAACGCCGACCATGCCGGCCTCAGCGCGATCCTGTCCGACTTCCTCGGCGAAGGCCCGCGGCCCACGCATTGTGTGGTCGCCAGCGCCGGCTACGCCCGCGAGGACGGCACGGTGATCACCGCCAACCTGCCGTGGCCGCTGTCGGCACGCCAGGTGGAGGCCGATGTCGGCCTGCAGCGGGTCTACATCGTCAACGACTTCGAAGCGGTGGCCTATGCCGCTGCGCAGGTGGACGCCAGCGGCGTGCTGCACCTGTGCGGGCCGGACACCGGCACGCGTGGCCCGACTCTGGTGGTCGGTCCCGGCACCGGCCTCGGCGCCGCGCTGTGGATCCCCACTGCGCACGGCCCGGTGGTGCTGCCGACGGAAGCCGGCCAGCCGACCCTGGCCGCCAGCACCGAACTGGAAATGGCCATCGTCCGCCACATGCAGCGCGACCGCGCGCACGTGTCGATCGAGCATGCGATCTCCGGCCCGGGCCTGATGAACCTGTACCGCGCGGTGTGCGCGCTGCAGGGGCAGGCACCGACGCTGGCCAGCCCCGATGCGGTCACCGCCGCCGCCATGGCCGATACCGATGCGCACGCGCGCCAGGCGCTGGATGTGTTCTGCGGCCTGCTCGGCAGCACCATCGGCGACATGGCCCTGTTCTATGGTGCCCACGGTGGCGTCTACCTGGCCGGCGGCATCCTGCCGCAGATCCGCGAATACCTGCACGCCAGCACCTTCGTCGAACGCTACCTGCAGAAGGGGCCGATGGGCGAAGCACTGGCACGCATCCCGGTGAAGGTCGTCGAACACGGCCAGCTGGGCGTGGTCGGCGCTGCCAGCTGGTACCTGCAGCAGCAGTCGGCCGCCTGACACCGCAACAGGCTTCAACGCAATCGCAGCACGCAGTACGTGGCACGCCAACGCACGGGACTTCGCCGCCGCCCCGCGCATGTCATCGCAACCGTTATCGAACACCGCCGCCGGCATCCAATCGAGTGATGAGGAGAGACATCATGAATACCCGCAAGACCCTGCTTTCGGCCGCCATCGTCAGCTGCATCGCCTTCAGTGCGCACGCGCAGCAGGCTGCCCCGACCGCCACCGACCTGGACACCGTGACCGTTACCGGCATCCGTGGTTCGATGGAAAAATCGCTGGACACCAAGCGCGAAGCCAATGCGCGCGTGGAAGTGGTCACCGCCGAGGACGTGGGCAAGCTGCCGGCGCACAACGTCGCCGACACCCTGCAGCGCCTGCCGGGCGTCAACATCAGCTCGTCCAGCGCCGATGAAGGCGGTTTCGACGAAGCCGACCGTGTCAGCCTGCGCGGCACCAGCCCGAGCCTGACCCAGACCCTGATCAACGGCCACACCGTCGGTTCGGCCGACTGGTTCGTGCTCAGCCAGGGCAACAACGTCGGCCGTAGCGTCAGCTACTCGCTGCTGCCGTCCGAACTGGTCAGCTCGGTGGAAGTGAACAAGTCCTCGCAGGCCAAGCTGCAGGACGGCGGCACCACCGGTACCGTCAACATCATCACCCGCAAGCCACTGGAATTCTCCAAGCCGTTCACCGCGGAAGGCTCGATCGGCCTGGTGCGCTCGGACCAGGCCAAGTCGAACGACCCGCAATATTCGGCGCTGTTCAACTACAAGAACGACGAAGGCACCTTCGGCGTGATGGTGCAGGGCTTCAGCCAGAAGCGCGAACTGCGCCGTGAAGCGCAGGAAATCCCGGGTGGCTTCTTCAAGATCGGCGCAAACGATCCGGTCGCCAGGACCAATCCGGACCTGATCGGCGTCAACGTTCCGGGCCTGCTGGGTTCGACCCTGTTCGAACAGACCCGCGAGCGCAAGGGCGGCCTGGTCTCGCTGCAGTTCAAGCCGAGCGACAGCCTCACCCTCGGCCTCAATGGTTTCAGCTCCGAGCTGAAGGCGAACAACTACAACCGCAACTTCATGATGTTCGGCAACAGCTTCGCCAAGTCGCAGGCGCCGGATCCGGGCTATGTGGTCAAGGACGGCGTGCTGACCAACGCCAACTACAAGGGCGTGCCCGGCACCGACTATGCGGTGTACGACATGATCTACCGCGAGTCGAAGGCCAAGTCGAGCTATGTCACCTTCGATGCCGACTGGCAGATCAGCGACAGCCTGACCGCCAAGTTCCAGGCCGGCAGCACCAAGGGTACCGGCGAGACGCCGCGCCAGTACATCGCCGAGGTCACCCTGGCCAACGGCGGCGGCGCCAGCTGGGCTACCCACGGCAATGGCTCGCCGATCGACTGGAACGTCGGCGGCGACATCTCGCCCAACGGCGTGACCAGCTTCGGCACCTGGGGCAACCAGCAGGTCACCGCTGAAGACAAGGAGAAGTGGGCCACGCTCGACTTCAACCAGTACTTCAACGATGGCGGCGTGCTGAGCTCGATCGACTTCGGCCTGCGTTTCGCCGACCACAAGCGCGAAGCGCTGTCGCCGGAAGGTGCAACCCCGGGTGACATCTGGAGCGCGCTGAAGAACGGTGCGACGGCCAACTATCCCAGCGGCTTTGCCGGTGACATCGGCGGCACCTTCCCGCGCAACCTCTGGTACTTCACCCCGGGCGCGCTGAAGGACGCGGTGACCAACAACTCCACCTGGCTGGCCGGCAATGATGGCCCGACCGGTCGCCACAACTATGGCGCCGAGTGGAAGGTGAAGGAAAAGAACTTCGCCGGCTACGTGCAGGCCAACTTCCGCGGCGACTGGTGGAGCGGCAACGTCGGCCTGCGCTACGTCAACATCAAGCAGGACATCGACACCTACAACGCCGTCAGCAAGGCCGCCGATGCCGATGTCAGCAGCCTGTTCGGCATGTGGGAGCGCCTGGCCTTCCAGAACAAGCGCAACCGCGTATTGCCCAGCGCCAACATCAAGTTCGACCTGGACGACTCGCTGGTGCTGCGCGTCGCCGCCTCGCAGACCCAGACCCTGCCGGACTACTCGGCACTGGGTGCCTCCTCGTACGGTTCGGACCTGAACCGCACCGGCGGCGGTGGCAATCCGAACCTCAAGCCGACCCTGTCGACCAACCTGGACGCCAACCTGGAGTGGTACTTCATGCCGCGCGGCCTGCTGTCGGTGGGCGCGTACCACATGAACCTGAAGGACTACATCGCCTTCGACGTGGTCTCGCGCCAGCTGTACAGCGAACTGACCAACCAGCTTGAGACCTACCAGATCTCCACCCCGATCAATGCCGACGGCAAGGTCACCGGCGTGGAAGTGGCCTACGAACAGCCGATCGGCGAGTACTTCGGCGTCAATGCCAATTACACCTACGCCAACGGCACCACCTCGCACACCTGGTCGGACGGCTCGCACAACCTGCTGGGCACCTCGAAGAACACCTACAACGTGGGTGCCTACTTCGAGAACGAGCGCTTTGGCGCCCGCGTCAGCTATACCCGCCGTTCCTCGTTCCTGATCAGCCTGTCGGGCACCAATCCGTACTACCAGGATGACTTCGGCACGCTGTCGGCGTCGCTGAGCTACAAGGCCACCGACTGGCTGAGCATCACCCTGGATGGCCTGAACCTCAACAACCCGACCTACAAGTACTACCAGACCGCGGCCATCCCGACCTCGTTCTACAGCAACGGTCGCCAGTACTACCTCAACTTCCGCTTCAAGTACTGATCCAGCGGCGGCAACATCGCCGAGTCGTGCACGCACGCCGGGCCTGGGTCATTCCGGGCCCGGCGTTTTTCATGTATAGCGTTCATCGCACCGTTCCAAGGAGTCGTACCGATGGTCAAGCCTTCCCGCGCCCGGATGCGCAGCGCAGTGCTGCTGGGCAGCCTGCTCGCCCTGTTGCCGGCACTGCCGGCACTTGCCGCCGACCCCATGCCGGCCGCTGAGGCACCCGGCCCGCAGCTGCGTGCCGGCAGCCTGATGCTGATTCCCGCCCCCAGCAATGTGCAGCCTGGCCAGGGCAGCGGCATCACCGTGCGCGCCGATACCGTGCTGCAGGCCGAAGGCGAGGCCGCACAGCGCGTCGCCAGCCAGTTCGCCGACCTGCTGGCGCGCAGTGGCGGCCCGCGCCTGGGGCTGGCCAAGGGCAAGGCGGCGGCCAGGACCGGTGGCATCCGCTTCCAGATCGTGCCCACCTTCCGCGACAGCGGCGAGGGCTACACGCTGGAAAGCACCGCACAGGGCGTAGTGGTACAGGCCGGTAACGAAACCGGCCTGTTCTACGGCGCAACCACCCTCGCCCAGCTCGCCACCGGCGGCAGCAACGGCGTGCTGCCAGCGGTGCAGATCCAGGACGCGCCACGCTTCAGCTGGCGCGGTTTCATGCTCGACTCGGCGCGGCATTTCCAGAGCCTGGACGAGATCAAGCGCGTGCTCGACGCAATGGCCGCGCACAAGCTCAACACCTTCCATTGGCACCTGACCGATGACCAGGGTTGGCGCATGGAGATCAAGCGCTATCCGAAGCTGACCGGAGTGGGCAGCTGCCGCCTGCCGGCCGGCGACGGTGGCATCGATCCGGTCACTGGCAAGGAGCATCCGTATTGCGGCTTCTACACGCAGGACCAGATCCGCGAAGTGATTGCCTATGCCGCGAAGCTGCATATCCAGGTGATTCCGGAAATCGATGTGCCGGGGCACGCGACCGCAGCGATTGCCGCATACCCGGAACTGGGTTCGATCAATACCCCGCTGAAGCCGATCAGCGAATGGGGCGTGTTCCCGAACCTGTTCAACGTGGAAGACAGTACTGTCACCTTCCTCGAGAACGTACTGGAGGAAGTGATCGAACTGTTCCCGGCCAAGTACGTGCACGTCGGCGGCGACGAGGCGGTCAAGGACCAGTGGGAAGCCTCCAGGCAGGTCCAGCAGCGCATGCGTGCGCTGGGCATCAAGGATGAAATGGCCATGCAGAGCCACATCATCAAGCGCCTGGAGACCTTCCTGGAGGAGCACGACCGGCGCCTGATCGGCTGGGATGAAATCCTTGAAGGCGGGCTGCCGCCGCAGGCCACGGTGATGTCCTGGCAGGGCACCGAAGGTGGCCTGGCCGCGGCCAGTGCTGGCCATGACGTGGTCATGTCGCCCGTGGGCTACCTCTATCTGGATTACCTGCAGACGGCCTCGCCGAACGAACCGCCGGGCCGCCCGGCCCAGGTCAACCTCGGCAAGCTGTACAACTTCGAGCCCGTGCCGGCCGAGCTGGCCGCTGACAAGCGCGGGCACATCCTCGGCCTGCAGGCCAACATGTTCACCGAACACACGCGCACCTATGCGCGCCTGCAGCACAACCTGTTCCCGCGCCTGGCCGCGGTGGCCGAGACCGGCTGGAGCACGCCGGAACATCGCGACTTCCGCGATTTCCTCGCGCGCCTGCCCGCGCAGCTGCAACGCTACCGCGCCTGGGGCCTGGCCTACGCGCAGACCCCGTTCGAAGTGGGCGTGGACTACACCGACAACCGCGCCGCCAACACGGTGACCGTGTCGCTGGCCAACCCGCTGGGCTATGAAGTGCGCTACAGCACCGATGGCCAGCCGGTGACGGCGCAGTCGCCGCTGTACCGGCAGCCGCTGACCAGTACGCTGCCGACCACGGTGCAGGCCGCCGCGTTCTACCAGGGCCAGATGCTGGCGGCGAAGCCGACGGTCGCGGACTTCAGTGCGCAATCGCTGCTCAGCCGCCGCAGTGACGAACTGCTCAGCTGCGTAGGCAAGAAGGGGCTGGTGCTGCGCCTGGAAGACGATGGCCCGCGCGAGGGAAACCGCGCAGTGTTCAACGTGGACATCTTCCAGCCATGCTGGCGCTGGCCACAGGCACAGCTGGACGGCATCGGCAGCGTGGAAGTCCGCGCGGGGCGTATTCCGTACTACTTCCAGCTGGCCCACGACGAGCCCAAGCGTCGCTTCGAGAAGGCCAAGCGTGCGCATGGCGAGATGCTGGTGCGTCGCGGCGACTGCAGCGGCAAGGTGCTGGCCGAAGTGCCGCTGCCGGCCACGCCGGATGCCGATGGCTTCGTGACGCTGCGTGCGACGCTGCCGAAGGGCTCCCAGGGCACCGGTGACCTGTGCATCAACTTCACCGGCGACACGCGCCCGGCGATGTGGGTGCTGGATGAGGTCACGCTGGGGAAGTGACCCCAAGCCTGTCCTGGCGCAATCGATCCACGCATGGCGTGGATCTACTGTAGAGCCGAGCCCATGCTCGGCTGCCTTTGGGAGGAAGCCGAGCATGGGTCGGCTCTACAGGAACTTTACCCGCGCCAGCGCAGCAGCAGATCGCGCAGCGGGGTCAGTGCCGTAGCCAGGCCGGCCAGCACGCCGATCATGTTGGCCAGCGCGTCCATCGGATCGGCCATGCGGTCATCGGTCAATGCGCCCTGCGCGAACTCGATGCCGATCCCCATCAGCACCAGGCCCACGCCCACACACAGCAGCGGACGTCCGTGCCGGAACAGCTGTACCGCGCTGCCAGCCAGGATGAAATAGGCGAGGAAGTGCTCACCCTTGTCGCCGTTTTCCGGCAACGGAATCGGTGGCGGTGGGATCAGGCAGACCACGATCACCAGCAGCACCGCGCTGAACCACAGTGCGGCCCACAGCCGCGGCCGCCGCAGCGGCTTGATCAGCGGCAGTGCATCGCTCACAGGCGCCAGCTCAGGTCACCCAGCTCGAAGGCGGGCTCGAAGTCGACGCCGCGCTGCAGGCCGATCGCCTGGAAGCGCTCCCCCATCTCGGTCGGCAGGGTCAGCTTCTTCACCTGGTCGCGCAGCTGGATGCGGCCGACCTCATCAGTGCGCTCCTCGGCCAGCGACAGCACCTGGTCCAGGCCGTTGCCGAGCAGGAAGCTGGCCTGGCTGCAGTAGCCCGCCAGCTCGAAACCGCCGTGCATGCCGGCCTCGGCCATCGCAGTGAAATCCACCGACGCGGTGATGTCCTGCAGCCCCGGCCAGCGGTGCACGTCGTTGTGCACGTGGTGGCGGTAGAACGCGCGTACGGTGCCCTCATCGCGGTCGTGCTGGTAGAACTCGCCACGGTTGTAACCGTAGTCGATGAACAGCATCGCACCGCGCTGCAGGCCGCCCGCCACCGCCTGCAACCAGTACGGCAGCTGCGGCAGCACCTCGGAACGGTAGCCCTCGGCGAAGGGGCGCTCCAGGTAGCGCTCGATGTGGCGCACCGCACCGTTGAGCAGGATGTCGGCCGGCTGCGCACCACGGATGAAGTTGCCTTCGGCGTCCAGTTCCACGGTTTCCTCGTAGACCTCGCCATCCCGGATCAGGAAGCGCGGCGTCGGCAGCGCGTCGATCACTTCGTTGGCAAACACCACGCCCTCCCAGTCCTCTTCGAACGGGCGATCGACCCAGTCCACGCGTGCGGCCAGCTCGGCCGGCAGGTTCTGCTGCAGGCGCTGTTGCTGGCGCTCGCGCAGGTCGGCGCTGGGTTCGAGGATGGCGTAGCGCGACGGCAGCGCGTCCAGCTCGGCCAGGCGCAGCAGCACCGCTTCGGCGAAGGCGCCGGTACCACCGCCCAGTTCCAGCATCCGCGCCTGCGTACCCAGCTGGGCGAACACCGGCGCCAGCGCGTTGGCCACGCTGCCGGCGAACAGGCTGCCGAGCTCGGGCGCGGTGGTGAAGTCGCCACTGCCGCCGAATTTGCTGGCGCCGGCGCTGTAATAGCCCCAGCCGGGGGTGTACAGGCACAGCTCCATGAAGCGGGAGAACGGCATTGCCCCGCCCTGCGCAAGGATTTCGGCGCGCAGGGCAGCGGCCAGCTGGTCGCTGTGGGCCAGGGCATCGGCTTCGGGCAGGGGGAAGGTGGGCTGCATGGCGTCTTCGAATGCGGTGACAATGGTGCACAGGATAGCCGAGCCTTGGAGGACCCTCGATGAGCGATACCCACCCCGTGGTCCTGATCACCGGCAGCGCGCGCCGGATCGGTGCGGCCATCGCCCGCCAGTTCCACGCCTGTGGCTGGTCGGTGGTGCTGCACGCCAACACCTCCAGCGCCGAGCTGCAGCAGGCTGCGTTCGATTTCGACAACGTGCGCCCGGGCAGCGTGCTGGCCCTGCAGGCCGACCTGCGTGACGCCGACGCCCTGGCCGATCTGGTCGAACAGGCCGTCACCCACTTCGGCCGCCTGGACGCGCTGGTCAACAACGCCTCCAACTTCTTCCCCACCCCGCTCGGCCAGGTCACCGCCGAGGCGATGGACGCGCTGTATGCGGTCAATGCACGTGCGCCGCTGCTGCTGTCACAGGCGGCAGCGCCCTACCTGCGCCGCCAGCAGGGCTGCATCGTCAACCTCACCGACCTGCACGGCACCGACCCGATGCGTGACCACATCGCCTACACCATGGCCAAGGCCGCGCTGGAGATGGCAACGCGCGCGCTGGCGCTGGAGCTGGCGCCGAAGGTGCGGGTCAATGCAGTAGCGCCGGGTGCGATCCTGTGGCCGGAACAGGGCAAGGATGATTTCGCCCGCGAAGCGCTGCTGGCACGCACGCCTTTGGCGCGGATCGGTACCGTCGAGGAGATCGCCGAGGCGGTGTATTGGCTGGTGGCCGAGGCCAGCTTCGTCACCGGCCACACCCTGCGCGTGGATGGCGGGCGTACGGTCAGCTGAAAGGTTGCCGGGGTCCACAACGGGGTCAGATGCCTTTTCCCGGCGGGAAAAGGGATCTGACCCCGTCACTCCAGATCCACCACCTCGAACGCCTCGCCAAACTGCGGGTGCGCGCGCCACAGCGTGGCCAGGTCCTGGCCGCTGACCGGGTCGATGAAGCCCGGCGCGATGTCGGCCAGCGGCTTCAGCACGAACGCGTGCTTCAGCTCCGGCCGCGGGATGCGCAGGTGCCCCGGGCCTTCCAGCACCAGGTCGCCATAGAACACCACGTCGATGTCCAGGGTCCGGTCGGAGAAGCGCGGCCCGCTGCGGTCGCGACCGTGCGCGTCTTCCAGCGCGTGCAGCCAGTCGTCCAGTTCCTGCAGCGGCAGATCGGTCTCGATCGCCACCGCATTGTTGAGGAAGGCCGGGCCATCGAAGCCGACCGCGGCGGTACGGTAGGCCGGCGATACCTGCAGCGCGCCGAAGCGCTCGCGCAGGGCCGCCACCGCGGCGTGGAGGTAGCGGCGGGGCTGGACATTGCTGCCCAGGCTCAGGAGCACGGTCGTCATGCGGTTCAGGTGGCAGCAATGGGGGCGTGGACATGCCGTCGTCACGGCGGCCTGCCTACAATCCGGGATGCACATGATAGGGCACCGACATGACCTATTGCGTTGGAATCGAGGTGGACGAGGGCCTGGTCTTCGCTGCCGACACCCGGACCAATGCCTCGCTGGACGATGTGCGCGTGCACCGCAAGCTGCACGTGTTCGAGTATCCCGGCCAGGCAGCCTACGTGCTGATGGCGGCTGGCAACCTGGCCACCACCCAGCTGCTGGTGTCGCGTCTGGGCCGCGACGCCGCAGAGCGGCGCGTGCCCAACCTGCGCGACATGCCCCACCTGTTCGAAGCCGCCGAGTACGTCGGCCAGCTGCTGGTGGACAGCCAGGTGCACAGCAACCACAGCGAACATGGCCACGATGGGGTCAATACCCAGGCCACGCTGATCTTCGGCGGGCAGATCGCCGGCGAGCGCCCCGGGCTGTACATGATCTATCCGCTCGGCAACGCCATCGCCGCCTCGCCGGAGACGCCCTACCTGCAGATCGGTGAATCCAAGTACGGCAAGCCGATCCTCGACCGCATCCTCAGCCCGGCCACGCGCCTGGAGGATGCCGCACGCACGGCGATCGTCTCGTTGGACTCCACCATCCGTTCCAACCTGTCGGTGGGCCTGCCGATCGACCTGGCGCTGCTGCGCGACGGCGAACTGCGCATCGGCCAGCAGCTGCGGCTGGGTGCGGATTCCACGCTGTATGCGGACATCCACCAGAACTGGTCGCGGCGGCTGGAACAGGCAGTGGACGCCCTGCCGCGCTTCCCCTGGGAACCTGCCGAACGGTAGTGCCGGCCGCTGGCGGCAACCGCGTTGATCCCACCACACAGGGATGCCGGCCAGCGGCCGGCACTACCGCGACATCAGCCCAGCGCTTCGGACACCGCGCGGAACACCTGCTGCATCTGCAGCGGCTTGCGCAGCACGTGCACCTGCACGCCAGCGGGAAATGCATCGGCCGCCACCTCCACCGCTGCGTCTTCCAGCACCAGCGCCGGGCCGCGATAGCCCAGCGTGGCCATCTCGCCCAGCAGCTGGCTGGCCGGCAACAACTTCGAGCCGGCGTCGGCAATCACCAGCGCCGGCATTGCCTCCTGCTGCATCCAGCGCAGCGCCGCCGGGCCATCGGAGGCCAGCTGCAGCTGATATCCCTGGCTTGACAGCGCATTGCCGAGCAACGACAGGCGCGTGGCCTCGCCATCGACCACCAGGATCGACTGGCCACTGCCCAGGGCCACCAGCTGCTCGATCGGCTCACTGCCGTCGCTGGCTTCGTGCATCGGCAAGTGCAGTTCGAAGCAGGTGCCCTGCCCCGGCTGGCTGCTGACATGGATGCTGCCGCCGGCACCTTCGACGATGCGCTTGCAGGAAATCAGGCCCAGGCCGGTGCCGTCGGCCTTGGTGGTGAAGAACGGATTGAACAGGTGCGACAGCGTGTCTGCATCCATGCCGATGCCTTCATCGGCCACGCAGATCCGCATCCAGTCCACGCCATCGCGCTGGCCGGCATGGCTGGCGGTCAGGCTCAGGCGACCGCCGTTGGGCATCGCCTGGATCGCGTTGAGCGCCAGGTTCAACATCACCTGCTGCAGCTCGGTGTAGTTGGCATCGACCACCAGGCCTTCGTCCTGCACCTGCAGTTCCAGGCGCACGGCATCGGGCACGTTGCTGCGCAACAGCAGTGCAACCGCATCGAACAGGCCATCGATCTCGATGCGCTCGCTCGGCTTGCGCGAACCGCGCACGAACGACAGCATCGATTCGGCCATCTCATGGCCACGGCGACCGCACTCGGCGATGACATCGGCCAGGTGGTGCAGCTGCGGATCCTCGGTGCGCGCCTTCAGCAGGTCCGGCATGATCAGCAATGGCTGCAGGATGTTGCGCAGGTCATGGCTGAGGCCGGCAGCAAGCAGCGACAGGCTTTCCAGGCGCTGCGCGCGCATCAGCTCGGTTTCCACCCGTGCACGCTCCACCGCGCTGCGTGCATCGCGGATCGCACGCGCCACCGCCGACGGCAGGCGCGCCGGCAGGTGCTTGATGATGTAGTCATTGGCGCCCTTCTGCAGCGCCGCCACCGCGTTCTCCTCACCCATCGTGCCGGAGACGAAGATGAAGGGCACGTCCGGCGAGGTCTCGCGCACGATGCGCAGCGCGTCATCACCGGAGAACCCTGGCATGCTCAGGTCGGACAGCACGATGTCCGGCTGGAACGCAGCCAGTGCCTGGCGCAGTTCCGCCTCGCTCTCGACACGCTCGAAGCGGGCGTCCAGGCCCGCGTCGAGCATCTGTTCGGACATCAGCTCGGCATCCTCTGGTGAGTCTTCCACCAGCAGGATGCGCAGCGCCCCCAGGGCGGGACCGGTCAGGGGCATGGGCTCACTCGAGTTCCGGTGCCTGGTTGATCAACGCCCAGAACTTGCCCAGGGTCTGCACCGCGCCGAAGAACTGGTCCACGTCCACCGGCTTGACCACGTAGGCGTTCACGCCCATGTCCCAGCTGCGGGCCAGATCGCTTTCCTCGCGCGAGGACGACAGGATCACCACCGGCAGGCGCTTGAGTTCTTCATGCTCGCGGATCTGCCGAAGCACTTCCAGGCCATCCATGCGCGGCATCTTGATGTCCAGCAGCAGCACCGCCGGCAGGCCTTCCTCGCGATTGGCGAAGGCGCCGCGGCGCAGCAGGTAGTCCATCACTTCCACGCCGTCTTCGACGTGCACGATGGGATTGGCCAGACGCGCCTCTTCCAGGGCATCGATCGCCATTTCGGCATCCGCCGGGCTGTCTTCGGCGAGAAGAATGGTGCGCAGAGTGGTCATGCAGAAGGCCCTTGTTTGTCCGCGTCGATCGCGGGAGGCAGGTAGAAGTGGAAGGTGGCGCCGACGTCCGGTTCGGCCTCGGCCCAGATACGGCCGCCATGGCGGGTCAGCACGCGGCGCACGCTGGCCAGGCCGATGCCGGTACCCGGGTAGTCGCTGGCCTTGTGCAGGCGCTGGAATACACCAAACAGCTTGCCGGCGTAGGCCATGTCAAAGCCTGCACCATTGTCGCTGACCGTGAACTGATGGCCGCCATCGGGCTGCGGCTGGTAGTCCACGCGGATCTTCGCCGGCTCGCGGTTGCCCGAGTACTTCACCGCGTTACCGAGCAGGTTCAGCCAGACCTGGCGGATCATGTTCTCGTCGCCCACCACGATCGGCAGCGGCGCGATGCTCCACTCCACGTGGTGCGCATGGCCGCTGTTCTCGGCCTCGGCCTGCAGGTTGGCATCGAGCATGGCGCGGGTATCGGCCACCAGCGACTGCATGTCCACCGCCTGCTGGCGCATCGCTGCGCGGCCCAGCCGCGAATAGACCAGCAGGTCGTCGATCAGCGCCGCCATGCGCCGGGCCGAACTGGAGATCACCTCCAGGTAATGCCGGCTCTTGTCATCGGCGGCGTCGCCGAGGTGGCGCGACAGCTTGTCGGAGAATCCGGCCACGTGGCGAAGCGGCGCACGCAGGTCATGCGAAACCGAGTAGCTGAAGGCTTCCAGCTCGCGGTTGACCTCGGACACCTGCGCGACCTTGCCCTCCAGCTGGCGGTTCAGCTCTTCCACGCGCAGCTGCACTGCGCGCTGCATGGTGACGTCGCTGATGGTCAGCAGCACCACTTCGTCATCGGTGTCGGGCAGCGGCATGCGCCGTGCGTTGAGCAGCATATAGCGCACCATGCCAACGGCGGTACGCTGCTCATGCTCGAAGTCCCAGAGTTCGCGGCCACGCGACAGCACATCGGCCAGGCGCTGGCGCACCACCGGATCCCGCCAGGCGCCGTCGCCGATGTTTTCCAGCAGCAGGCCATCGGCGCGCTCGTCCTGCAGGTCATACAGTTCGGCGAACGCCGGGTTGTGCAGCTGCACGCGCAGGTCGCGGTCGAGCAGCACAATCGGTTCGCGCACGGTCTGCAGCACCGACGCCGCGCGTGCGGCCGAGCGCAGCGATTGCCGTTCCGCATGCAGGCGGCGGCCGATCTGCCGCTGCAGCAGCCACAGCACCAGGCCGAGCAGGGCCAGCTGGATCGCCAGCGAACTCCACGACACCAGTTCGGTCTGCTTGCGCTGGCGCGCGGCCTGCTGGGCGCGCAGTGCCAGCAGATTCTGCTCGCTGGCCTGCAGCTCCTCCACCAGGCCACGGATCGGATAACGCGTGCTCAGGTCCTGCACCAGCTCACGCTGGTCGGAGTTCGGTTCGGACCGGGCCAGCTCGCGGGCAAGCGCCATGCGGCCTTCGAGCATCGATTCGATCCGACCAATGCGGATCAGCTGATCGGGATTGTCACGCGTCATCCGGCCCAGTTCGGCCAGGCGCCCGGGGATCTCGTTGGCCTTGGCCATCCGCTCGCGCAGGCCGGGCGCATCCACGCCCTTGGACAGGGTCAGGGCGGCGGATTCGACGTCGCGCACATCGGCCTGCAGCTGTTGCAGCGCCACACCAACGGACTGGGTGTGGTTGACCCAGGCCATCGCCTCTTCGCTGTCCTGCTGCAGTTTGCGCAGGGTCAACCACGGCACCACGATGATCGCGGCAGCCGCCAGCGCCAGGGCCGGCAACCGCCAGCGGTCCCAGATGTCGTCACTGAAAACCAGCGCCATAGTTCCTCGTCAGCACGGCCGCGGAGCGGGACCCGGGACGAGCCCGGCTGCGGCGGAACCGGCAATATAGCGCAGGCAATCACAACTCTGGAGTCCAAAGCGCGGCAGGCTGAACGGGCCCCCGCAGCCGGCCCCATACGCGAGTGGGCGCCCCCTTCGGGGCGCCCACCCTGTTCAACGGTCGGTGGATGCTCAGCGCTTGGCAGCGGCGCTGACCTTAAGCGCGGCGGCATCGACGCGGGTCACGCCCTTGATGCCCTTGGCGGTGTTGACCGCCTTGTCCTTCTCCGCCTGCGTAGCGACGGCACCGCTCAGGCTGACCACGCCGTTCACGGTTTCCACCTTGATCTCGGTGCCCGGAACGTTGCTGCTGGCCAGCAGATCGGCCTTCACCTTGGTGGTGATCCAGGTATCGGTCACCGGCTCATTGGAGTCGTGACGATCAGCATGGGTCGTCGGATGGGTGCTGGTCGGCGGGCTCTTCGCGGCCGGGTCCTTGGCGAATGCGGCCGAGGAGGACAGCGCCAGGCCCAGGGTCAGGGCGGAAGCAATCAGCGTGCGGGTGGTATTGCTCATCGTGTCGTACTCCTTCGGAATGTGCTGCCAGTCTGGACAACCCACCGTAGAGCAGGCGTGGCGTTGCGGTCATGCCGCCGTGAATCGAAACGTTTCCAATGGCAACCGTTCAGTTTTGGACGGCCAGCACCCGTCGTTTACCCTGCCCTTCCCACTGCCGGAGCCCTGCCATGCGCCCCGACCTGCAACTGGCCCTGATCGGCTACGGCCTCGCCGGCCGCGTCTTCCATGCACCGCTGATCCAGCACACCCCCGGGCTGGCGCTGCACAGCATCGTCAGTTCACAACGCGACACCCTGCTGCGGACGTTCAGCGATGTGCACGTGCGTGCCACGCCGCAGCAGGTATTCGATGATCCGGCCGTGGATGCCGTAGTGATCGCCACGCCGAACGAACAGCACGCGCCACTGGCCATCGCGGCGCTGGCGGCAGGCAAGCATGTGCTGGTCGACAAGCCGTTCGCGCTGGATGTGGCCGAAGCGGAAACGGTGCTGGCTGCGGCACGCGATGCCGGGCGCATCGCCACCGTGTTCCAGAACCGGCGTTTCGATGCCGACTTCCTCACCCTGCAGTCGCTGCTGGCCGAAGGCAGCTTGGGCGACGTGGCCGAGTGCCACGCGCACTTCGACCGTTACCGTCCGCAGGTGCGCGACCGCTGGCGCGAACAGGACGGGCCCGGCAGTGGCCTGTGGTACGACCTCGGTCCGCACCTGCTGGACCAGATGCTGGTGCTGTTCGGCTGGCCCGAGGCAATCGATGCCGACCTGGCCGTGCAGCGCGAAGGTGGCGGCGGCATCGATTACTTCCACGCGATACTGCACTACCCACGGCATCGGGCGATCGTCCACGCCGGTTCCCTGGTGGCAGCGCAGACGCCGCACTTCAGTGTGCATGGCAGCGCCGCCAGCTGGATCAAGCACGGCGTGGACGTGCAAGAGGCGCAGCTGCGCCGCGGCGTGGCGCCGGGCGCACCAGGCTGGGGCATCGATCCGCGGCATGGCGAGCTGGTGCGCTGCGATACCGAAGACAACGTGCAACGCAGCACCGTCGACAACCTGCCCGGCGACTATCGCCGGTTGTATGCGCAGTTCGCAGCGGCGATGCACGGCGAGGGCGAAGCCACGGTCAGCCCGGTGCAGGCGCTGCAGCTGATGCGGTTGCTGCAGGCCGGCATGGACAGCGCGCGCGAAGGGCGGCGGATCGCGTTGGGGTGATCGGCAGGGCTGCGCCCTGCACCCGCAGAAACGGTAGTGCCGGCCGCTGGCCGGCAACCTCAACAGCAACGGCAAAAAACGGCTACCCGTGAGATGGCGGCCCCCCCCGCCTTCGACAGTTATCCGCGCCCGACGGTAGGTGTCGACCTTGGTCGACACATCAACGTGGAAGCGATCGGAGCAGGCTTCTGTAGAGTCGAGCCATGCTCGATTGGCTGCATGGGGTCAGAGCCCGTTCCGGCGGAAAGGGATCCGACCCCGATCTGCCTGGGGCCGGATCCCTTCGGCAACGCCGAAGGGCTCTGACGCCACCGCAGTGCTTACGACTTCTTGATGGCGTGGCCACCGAATTCATTGCGCATCGCCGACAGCAGGCGGTCGGTGAACGAATTCGATTCGCGCGAGCGCAGGCGTTCCAGCAGCGACAGCGTGATCACCGGCGCCGGCACATCCAGCGCGATGGCTTCGGCCACGGTCCAGCGGCCTTCGCCGGAATCCTCCACATACGGGGCAATGCCATCCAGCGAAGGATTGCGCTTGAGGGCTTCCGTGCTCAGGTCCAGCAGCCACGAACGCACCACGCTGCCGTGGCGCCACACCTCGGCCACCTGCGCCAGGTCCAGTTCCATCTCCTGCTTGCGCTCCATCAGCGCGAAGCCTTCGGCATAGGCCTGCATCATTCCGTACTCGATGCCGTTGTGGACCATCTTGGTGAAGTGGCCGGCACCGGACGGGCCGACGCGCCCCCAGCCACGATCTTCGGCCGGGGCCAGCGTGCGCAGCAACGGTGCGATCTGCTCCACCACCGACGCTTCGCCACCGACCATCAGGCTGTAGCCTTCCTGCAGGCCCCACACGCCACCGCTGGTGCCGCAGTCGACGTAGCCCAGATCATCCTCGGCCAGCGCCTTGGCGCGGCGGATCGAGTCCTGGTAGTTGGAGTTGCCGCCGTCGATGACGATGTCACCCTCGGCCAGGTGCGGGGTCAGCTGGCCCAGCGTCTGGTCGACGGTTTCGCCGGCCGGTACCATCAGCCACACCACGCGCGGCACCGGCAGCGCGGCCACGGCGGCGGCCAGCGAATCAACCACCTCCAGGCCGGCCTCGGCGGCGCGCTGGCGGGCGCCTTCGCCCGGGTCGTAGCCGACCACGCGGTGGCCGCCGCGATGCAGGCGCTGGGCCATGTTGGCGCCCATGCGGCCGAGGCCGATCATTGCAATATCCATTGTTTCACCTTCAGTTGGGGTCTAGGGTCAGGCTGCCTGGCCTGCCGGTAGCCGCGCAGTGGCGCAGCTGCGCCTCGCGCCAACGCCGGTAGAGCGTGGTATGCAGATTGTGCACCGCCAGGTCGATTGAAAACGGGGTTCGCGGGTTGCGATCGAGCAGGCGGGCGACGTGGTAGCCGATGGGACGTATACCGCGTGGATGCACATAGATCACGAACTGCTGGTAGAACGGATCGTCCAGCAGCTGGTCCATGCGCGCGAGCGTGTCGTGGTAGCGCGGCGCCAGCCGTGCGCGCAACTGCGGATCGCGCTCGAACAGCAGGCGCTCGAAGTAGCGCTGGCCGATGCGCGGGATGTCCTGCGCCAGGTTCCAGAGTTCGGCATTGCGCTGGTCGTACCAGGCCAGGCCGCCGTGCTGCGCCAAGGCCTGCGCAGCGCCCTCGCCCACAGTGACGACCACGAAGTTCTCGGCCTGGTTGCTCAGGTCATCCAGCGTACCGTTGTCGTACACATGTTCGATGAAGCCGGGCACACCCACGAACGCCTGCCGCCCCATCGCCGAGGTGCGCACCGCCTTGCCGTCGGCGAAGAACTCGCCCGCGTGCGCGCCAAGCAGGATGCTGTCGGTGGCGTGCAGCGCGAGGAAGGTGCCGATCGACAGTTCATCCGCTGCGAACTCTGTATCGAACGCAGCATCGCCATACAGCTCGCGCTGGGTGGCCAGCTGCGCGACCTGGCGGCCGACACCGCACTCGGCGCGCACGGCACCGCTGTAGAACGCCTGCAGCGCATGGCTGTTGCCCGCACTGGGCACGAAGCCACGGCCGAAACTGCGCGTACGCTGCCAGCCCTGTGCCGGCGCGCCGCGCAGACCAAAGCCGATCCAGCCCAGTTGTGGGCCGGAGAAACGGAACGTGGCATTGCCCTGCAATGCCGAGGTCGCGCGCCGCGTGGCCGCCCCCAGCTCGAAGGCATAGGCGCAGACCGTAGCAGGGTCTTCCAGCAGCTGCTGCAGCAGTGCCTGTCGTTCGCCTGCAGGCAGATCCGCCGGCCAGCGTACACGCAGGTCACCCGCTGCCTGTGCCGCGGCGAGCGAGGAACGCGTACACACCGGGCCCTTGTGTACCTGCGGTGCACGCAGCCCGGCATCCTCGAAGCGCCACCCCAACCGCTGCAGCAGACCCTGCGTACAGCCCGGGGATGGCGCTGCGACGACCCACGCGGGCGCCAGCAGCAGGGCTGCAATCAGCCACCTGCCGCGCACGCTCAGCCCTGGTCCGTGACCGCCGGTGCGGGTGCGGGCTCCGGTGCCGCCGCCGGCGATGGCGGCGGCTTGCCCGCCGCGGCCGGCAGGTACTGGTGCAGGCGCTGGAAGAAGCGACGATAGAACTCGGCATCGGTGACCGTGCTGCTGGCCACCTTCACCAGCGAGTCGTCGTTGCTGCCGAAGGGCAGCGATACCGAACCCAGCGCTCCCACACCGACACTGGCCGAGGTCGGGCTCTTCTTCAGCGCGTAGCGATCCTGCACTGCGCTGACGAACACCAGCGTCTGGCCGCCACGCGGGGCGCAGGAGATGCGCAGCACCAGCTGCTCATGGTCATCCTCGCGCGGCTGGAAGTTCTTGTTGCCTTCCACCTGTGCATCGTCGGAACGGGCGATGGCATAGCCCTGGCTGAGCAGCGTGCGGCGCGCCGCTTCGCAGGCTTCGCCCGGGCGCCCATCGACCGTGCGCGAGAAGGTATCGCCGGAATCGAAGGACTCGCGCAACACGGTGCTGTCGGCGGCACGGCCACCGCAGGCCGAGAGGATCAGGGCGCTGGTGAGCGCCACGGCGGCGCTGGAAAGACGGGAGGCCCGCATGGGTACTCCTGCGAGAACGGAAGCACCAAGGGTAGTCCCACCCCCGTGTGCGGCAGGTCGACATACCCTCCCACGTTGCTCCCGGTTCATGCACGAAAAAGGGGACGGAGGGAATTAAGTCGTTTGTGCCACAAACGACTTAATTCCCTCCGTCCCCTTTTACGCCGAGGGGCCGGCAATGCCGGCCCCTGAGGTGTCACATGCCGTGGCCGGCTCAGTCCGCCCAGCGCCCCGCGCCGGTGGACTGCGGCAGCACCTGGGCCGACAGCGGGCGGTCATTGGCCAGCAGATTGACCGCGTCAGCGAGGATCGAGGCCGACTCGCGCAGCAGCGGGTCCGGACGCTTTTCAGCGGCCTTCTCACGGGCGGCATCCTTGACGATGTCGCGCTCGTTGCCGGTCAGGCCATCGTCGCTGCTGTCGTCGGCCAGCGGGTCCAGGGCCAGGCCCAGTTCCTTGCGCTGCACCTGGCGCTCCTTGCGCTGGGCGTCCTGGCGCTCGCGCTCGGCACGACGGGTCGCCTCGTTGAGCGAGATGTACTTCTTCGCGGCCTCGGTGCGGAACTGCTCCACGTCCTCGTTCCACCACTGGAATTCCTTGTCAGTGGCGATGCGCGCGTCGTGACGGGTCTCCAGCTTCGGCAGCAGCGGCGCGAAGTTGCCGTACTGGGTGTGCGGCACGGCGGCGATGCGGGTCCACGGCAGGGCGTTGTCGTAGGTGCTTTCGCCGAATTCGGTGGCATCGACGCTGGCCGGGAAGGCCAGGTCCGGCACCACACCCTTGTGCTGGGTGCTGCTGCCGCTGATGCGGAAGAACTGGGCGATGGTCAGCTTGACCTGGCCGAAGCGCTGGGTCTCGCCGCTCGGCCAGCGATCGAGGTCGACGATGTTCTGCACGGTGCCCTTGCCGAAGCTGGTTTCACCGATCACCAGGCCACGGCCGTAGTCCTGGATGGCACCGGCGAAGATCTCCGAGGCCGAGGCCGAACCGCGGTTGATCAGCACCGCCAGCGGGCCATCCCACGCCACGCCCTGGTTGCGGTCGCTGTTGACGGTAACGCGGCCACCGGACTCGCGCACCTGCACCACCGGGCCCTGTTCAATGAACAGGCCGGTCAGTTCGATCGCTTCATCCAGCGAGCCCCCCCCGTTGTTGCGCAGGTCCAGCACCACGCCATCCAGCTTGTCGTTCTTGAAGCCGGCCAGCAGCTTGGCGACGTCGCGGGTGGCCGAGGCGTAGTCAGCGGCATTGCGGCGACGGCCTTCGAAGTCCTGGTAGAAGGTCGGCAGCTTGATCACGCCGATCCTGCGCGCCGGTTCGCCGTTGGCGGCCGGGATGCTCATGGTCTCGCCCTTGGCGGCCTGTTCGGCCAGGCGCACCTTCTGGCGGGTCAGGACCAGCGTGTGGTGCTTGCCGTCCACGCCCTCGGCGGCCGGGATGAATTCCAGCTTGACCTGGGTATCCTTGGCACCGCGGATCTTGGCCACGACGTCGTCGATGCGCCAGCCGATCACATCCTCGACCAGGCCGGACTTGCCCTGGCCAACGCCGACGATGCGGTCCCCCGGCTTCAGGGTGCCGTCCACTGCGGCCGGACCACCGGCGATGATCTCGCGGATCACCACCATGTCGTCCTGCCGCTGCAGCTGCGCACCGATGCCTTCCAGCGACAGCGACATCGCCTGGTTGAAGTTCTCGGCGGTGCGCGGGGTGAAGTAGTCGGTGTGCGGATCAACCGCGCTGGTGTAGGCGTTCATGAAGAACTGGAAGACGTCTTCGCCCTTCAGCTCGTTGACCGACTTCTCCAGCGTCGCGTAGCGCTTGTCCAGCGTCTTGCGGATGTCGTCCGGCTTCTTGCCGGCCAGCTTCAGGCGCAGCCAGTCGTTCTTCACCGACTTGCGCCACAGCTCATCCAGTTCGGCACTGCTGGCCGCCCACGGAACCTTCTTGCGGTCGTATTCGAAGCGCTCGTCGGTGGTGAAGTCCGGCTCCTGCTTGAGCAGCTTGCGCGCATAGGCCACGCGCTCGCCGACGCGCTGCTTGTAGACCGCGAACACCTGGAACGCCGGCTCCAGCTCGCCGCCACGGATGGCCGAAGAGATGTTGGCTTCGAACGGCGCGAAGCGCGCCACGTCGGCCTGGGTGAAGTACTGCTTGCCGCCGTCCAGGGTCTCCAGGTAGCGCTTGAACACGTCCTTGGAGGTGGCCTCGTCCAGCGCGCGCGGGCGGTAGGCGTAGCGGCTGTCGGACAGCAGGCCGTACACCAGCTTGGAGGTGGTCACCTGATCGGCGGTGGCCGCCGCGGGCAATGCGGGCGAGTCGGCCTTGGCCGCCAGCGCCAGCGGCGCGACCAGCGCCAGGGCCATCAGGAATGCGGGGGCTTTGAATTTCATTGACGTGCTCGAAGGCGCCTTGCCAAGGGGGAGACTGCAGGGTGTTCAGACACCACGACAGTGCCGAAAGTTGCCGGGTTTGTCATCCGGCCGCGCTCGGTGGAAAACCAGCCTAGCCGGGCCGGTGTAGCAAATTGTGAATGCAGGTAGAGCCGAGCCCATGCTCGGCTGGCCGGCAGCAAGCAGCCGAGCATGGGCTCGGCTCTACGGCAGGCAGAGGCGTGCGGACCAACGGTCCGCACCCACCTCAGGAGATGCCGGCGCCCTTGGCCTGCACGTCAGCGTGGTACGACGAGCGCACCATCGGGCCGGACGCCACGTGGCTGAAGCCCAGCGCGTAGCCGTAGTCTTCCAGCGCCTTGTAGTCCTCGGGGGTCCAGTACTTCAGTACCGGGTGGTGATGCGCGGTCGGCTGCAGGTACTGGCCGATGGTGATCATGTCCACATCGTGCGCGCGCAGGTCGCGCATGGTGGCCTTGATCTGTTCGAAGTCTTCGCCCAGGCCCAGCATGATGCCGCTCTTGGTCGGCACGTCCGGGTGCTGTGCCTTGAAGTTCTTCAGCAGGTTCAGCGACCACTGGTAGTCCGCACCCGGGCGCACGTTGCGGTACAGGTCCGGCACGGTCTCGATGTTGTGGTTGAACACATCCGGCGGGTTCTGCGCCAGGATCTCCAGCGCGCGCTCCATGCGGCCCTTGCCACGGAAGTCCGGGGTCAGCACTTCGATGCGGGTACCCGGCGACTTTTCGCGGATGGCGGTGATGCAGTCGACGAAGTGCTGGGCACCGCCGTCACGCAGGTCATCGCGGTCGACGCTGGTCACCACCACGTACTTCAGGCCCATGTCGGCCACGGTCTGGCCGAGGCTGGCCGGTTCGTTGGCATCCGGCGGCTTCGGGCGGCCATGGGCCACGTCGCAGAACGAGCAGCGGCGGGTGCAGACCTCGCCGAGGATCATGAAGGTGGCGGTGCCATGGCCGAAGCATTCGTGGATGTTCGGGCAGCTGGCTTCCTCGCACACCGTCACCAGGCGGTTCTCGCGAAGCTTGGCCTTGAGGTTCTGCACGGCGTTGCCCGAGGGAATGCGCACGCGGATCCACGACGGCTTGCGCAGCACCGGCGCGTCGGCGAACTGCACCGGCGAACGGTTGATCTTGTCACCGCCCAGCTGCTTGACCCCGGCCTGCAACGGCGCGGCGGACGGAGAGTCGCCCTGCACGATCTGCAGGGGAATGGAACGGGCGGTGGTTTCAGTCATGGCAGTTCCGGGGGCGGTCAGGCGGCCGCAGAAAGATCGGGCAGTTCCGGCGTGTGCTGCAGCAGCAAGCCGAACTGGCGGGCCAGGTGGTCCAGCAGCACCGGCTTGACGGCATCCAGCCCGGAGGGGCCGCCCAAGTCTACCACCGAGGTCACCTGCAACCCCTGATAGCCACAGGGGTTGATGCGGTGGAAGGGTTCCAGGTCCATGGCCACGTTGAAGGCCAGGCCATGGAAGGTGCAGCCGCGGCGCACGCGGATGCCAAGCGCAGCGATCTTGGCGCCACCGACGTAGACGCCCGGGGCACCCTCGCGGCGTTCGGCGCCGATGTTCCACTCGGCCAGGGTATCGATGAGGGCCTGCTCGATGCGGCACACGTAGTCGCGCACACCGATGCCCAGCCGCGGCAGGCGCAACAGCGGGTAGACCACGATCTGGCCGGGCCCGTGATAGGTCACCTGGCCGCCACGGTCCACGTGCAGCACGGGGATGTCACCCGGCGCCAGCACGTGCTCATCCTTGCCGGCCTGGCCCAGGGTGAACACCGGATCGTGCTCGACTACCCACAGTTCGTCGGCGTCGGCGTCGCTGCGCTGGTCGGTGAAGCGCTGCATGGCGCGCCACACCGGCTCGTACGCCTGGCGGCCGAGGTCGCGAACCACCGCCGGACGCGGCGCGCGGTCTTCCGGGGCGGCTTCGGCCGGGCAGCTGTCGGCTACAGCGTCCACTTCACTTCCGGGTGGTCGCGCAGTGCCTGGTGCGCCAGGTCGTACTGCTCGCGGCTCTCGGCCTTGAACACGATGCGGACGGACACGTACTTGCCGTTGGACGAATGCTTCCAGCTGATGCGTTCGTTCACCACATCGATGCCGGCAGCCAGCAGCAGACGGGGAAGCTCATGCTCCAGGCCGCGGTTGGCCGGGCCCATGGCGCTGAGCTCGAACTGGCCGGGGAACTGGAAGCCGTGGTCGGGGTTGTCGGACTTGATTTCCATGGCCCCATTATCGGGCCGCAGGGCAACAAACCCAAGAGTATTCATCAACGTCAAAGACAGCACTGGCGGCCTGCTGCGTTGCAGCTGGCCCAAAAGCGCGGGCGGAGAGCCCAACGGCAGCTGACTGGTTCTTTCGGCCCCTCACTGACCGGGGCATCGTGCGCGCGGCCTGCAGTCGCCTTCACGCCAGGCCTGCGGCGCGTGCGCGGGTAACGAATTGTGTCCGCCGGACAATGTTGTTTTCGGAACAGACAAGTGATCCCAACGTGCTCGTTCCGGCGCGCGGGCACGAGTACCGTAGCGTTGCAGAAAACGACAGAAAACCGCCCCCTTCCCCATGAGCATTCCATCCATGCATAGTGTCGCAGCCCTCGGGCTGGCCGGCCTGCTGGCCTCTGCCCTCCCCTTTGCCGCCCAGGCGGCCGAACAATGTGGCCCGGACGCGATGCGCGATCACCCGCCGCAGGTCAATTTCCGCGTCGACAACGACCTGTTCGGCGGCCGCCACCAGGACCAGGGCTATACCAACGGTGCGCTGTTGACCCTGGTCTCGCCCAATCTGGTCGATTACACCGACGACCCGTGCCTTCCACGCATGGCGCGCTGGGTGAACCAGTACCTGGAAGGCCTGCATCCGGGCAGGTTCGAACAGCAGAACATGATCTTCAGCATCGGCCAGGGCATCTTCACCCCGACCGATTTCAGCCGCAGGGACCTGATCGAGGACGACCGCCCTTACGCGGGCGTACTGATCGCAAACTTCGGTTTCAATGCGCGCAGCGGCGACCGCCTGCAGACCACCCAGCTGACGTTGGGCGTAGTTGGCCCGTGGGCACAGGGCAAGCAGGTGCAGAATGCCGTGCACGAAGTGCTGGGCGACGAGAAATTCAAGGGCTGGGACAACCAGCTGCACAACGAGCCGCTGTTCATGCTGACCCATGAGCGCATGCGCCGCTGGCCGGGTGATGCCAGCATCAATGCCGACGGCTGGGGTTGGGACGCGATCAGCCACTACGGCGGCTCGATCGGCAACCTGGAAACCAAGGCCAACCTCGGCGGTGAAGTGCGCTTCGGCTGGAAGCTGCCGGACGACTTCGGCAGCACGCCGTTGCGCCCGGCCGGTGAGAACACGGCACCGACCCGCAGCGGCCGTCCCAATGGCTGGTCCTGGCACCTGTTCGCGACCTCGGACGCGGCCTGGGTGATCCGCGACATCACGCTGGATGGCAACACGTTCCGCAACAGTCACAGCGTGGACAAGCGCCATGTGGTGGCCTACGGCGGCTATGGCGTGGCCGTGATGTACGGACGCTGGAAGTTCGCCGCTGCGCGTTACCACAGCACGCGGGAGTTCAACGGCCAGCGCCAATCGCCGGTGTTCGGCAGTTTCACCATCAGCCGCTCGCTGTAGGCGAGGGGCTGAGGGTGAAGCGGGTAGGTGCCGACCGTTGGTCGGCACACCGGTTACCGCATCGCTCGCTGCAAGTCAGGCGCTGCAGGTCGTGCCGGCCGCTGGCCGGCTGCCGGCAGTTCCGGATGAGTTGCTGGGGAGCCGGCCAGCGGCCGGCTCTACCCGCATCCGGGTGGGCTCATGCGGAGCCGGCCAGTGGCCGGCACGACCCGCATCCGGATGGGCTCATGCGGAGCCGGCCAGCGGCCGGCTCTACCCCCCGCGTGCGGGGGGAAGCGGCATCCCGAAACAGAAAAGGCCGGCATTGGCCGGCCTTTTCGTTCACCACGCCAAGGCGTGGATCATTCCGATTCCCACCACATCCAGAAGCTGTCCCACAGGCGCTTGAAGAAGCCGGCCTGCTCGACGGCGGCCACGGCCACCAGCGGTGCCTCGGCGATGACCTTGCCATCCAGCGTGACCTTCACGGTGCCGATCTGCTGGCCGGCGGTGAACGGTGCTTCCAGGGTCTTGGGCACGTCGATGCTCGGCTTCAGATCGTTGTAGCGGCCGCGCGGCACGCTCACCAGCATCGGCTGGGCCACGCCCAGCTGTACCTTGTCGGTGGTGCCCTTCCAGACCTTGTGCTCGGCCACGGCCTTGCCCGGTTCGTACAGGCGGTGGGTCTCGAAGAAGCGGAAGCCCCAGTTCAGCAGGGCCAGGCTGTCGTCGGCACGCTGCTTCTCCGACGCACCACCCAGCACTACGGCGATCAGGCGCTGGTCGCCACGCTGGGCCGAGCTCATCAGGCAGTAGCCGGCTTCGGACGTGTGGCCGGTCTTGATGCCATCCACGCTGCCATCGCGCCACAGCAGCAGGTTGCGGTTCGGCTGCTTGATGTTGCCGACCTGGAATTCCTTGATCTTGTTATACGCGTAGGTTTCCGGGTAATCACGCACCATCGCGCGGCCCAGCAGCGCCAGGTCGTAGGCGGTGCTGTGGTGGCCCTGTGCGGTCAGGCCGTGGGCGTTGACGAAGTGCGAGTCCTTCATGCCGATCTTGGCGGCGTAGCTGTTCATCAGCGACGCAAAGGCCTCTTCGCTGCCGGCCACATGCTCGGCCAGGGCGATCGCGGCGTCATTGCCGGACTGGATCGCCATGCCCTTTTCCATGTCTTCCAGGCGTGCGGTCTGATTGACCGGGAAGCCGCTGTAGCTGCCGTCGGTACCGGCGCCACCTTCGCGCCAGGCGCGCTCGCTCATCATCACCTGGTCATCTGCACGGACCTTGCCGTTCTTGACCTCGGCGGCAACCACGTACGACGTCATCACCTTGGTGATGCTGGCCGGGGCCAGCTGCTCGTGGATGTTCTCGCCGGCCAGCACCTGGCCGGTGGCGTAGTCCATCAGGACCCAGGCCTTGGACACGCTCGGGGCCGGGGCCGGCGGGGTCGCGACGGTGGCCGGGGCGGCAGCGGCGGCGGCAGGCGCCGGCGTGGCCGGGGTCGGCAGCGGCGTCTGGGCGGAAGCCAGGCCCACCACCAGGGTGGCGGCCAGGGCGGTGGCGGCGGAACGGAAATTCATTGGACAGCAGGCTCCAGGGGACGGCCGGGAATGGAGGGTGGAACGTAACGGCCATTGTAAGGCCGGGGGAGCCTGGGCCGGCAGCACCGGCCCGGGCGGATCAATCCTTGACGATCTGCGGCGAACCCAGGCCCAGACCGGCGATGCGGCCGGCAAGTTCCGCGGCACTGGCATGGTCGGTGGCAGGAACGCGCAGACGGAACAGGGTGCGGCCACCGGCGGCGATGTCGCTGATGGTCGCGCCGACGATGCCGGCAGCGTTGAGCTGGCCCATCGCACGGTTGGCGTTGTCGCGACTGGAGAAGCTGGCGACCTGCACCATCACCGCGCCCACCACCTGCTGCGACAGGCTGGGTGCCGCCGGCGTGGCGGCGACGGTGCGCACGGGTGCCGGCGCGACGGCGCGCGGCGCGGCGCTGGCGACTGCAACCGGCGCCGGTGCGGTGCTGCGCAGCGGTGCACTCGGCGGCAGGCTGCTGACCGCCACGTCCGGCACGGTGCTGGCCACGCCCTGGGTGGTGGCCGGCTGGCCGCGTGCCGGCATGCCATCGGCCGGCAGGCGCTTGACCAGGCGATCGATATCGCTGTCGGCAGTGGCGCGCGCGGTCGCTGCCGGGCGTGCACTGGCCACCGCAGCTGCCGCTTCGGCGGCACGACGCTCGCGGCGGGACGGCTTCTGCGCCAGCAGGTTGCTCTCGCCCGGCTGCAGCGCGCGCACTTCCACGTTGCCGGTACCGCGCTGGGTGATGCCCAGGCGCACGGCGGCGGCATAACTGAGATCGACCACGCGACCATCGTGGAACGGGCCGCGGTCGTTGACGCGCACGATCACCGACTCGCCATTGTCGAGGTTGGTCACGCGGGCGAAGCTGGGCAGCGGCAGCGTCTTGTGCGCGGCGGTGAACTGGTACATGTCGTAGACCTCGCGGTTGGAGGTCAGGCGGCCATGGAACTTGGCGCCGTAGTACGACGCGGTACCGCGCTCGACATAGTCGTGGGTATCGTCGAGCACCTTGTACGACTTCCCCAGCACCACGTACGGCGACTTGTTGCCGATCGCCGAGCGCTCCTCGGCGGTCACTTCCGGCTCGGGAATGCAGGCCACGTTGGGAATGTAATCCGGCGTGCTGTCACGCACGCCCGGCTTGTACAGGCCACCGGCAGTGTAGTTGCCGCGGGTGCTCAGGTCTTCCTTGGCCGCCGCGTACGGTGACCCTTCCGGGCAGTGTGCCGGGCGCGAGCCACGCCCCTGCACCAGCGTGCCGCCGGACTTGCCACCATGGCCGGCCGTGGCCGGCTTCTTCGGCGCGCTGCTGCAGGCAGCCAGCGCGAGGACGATCAAGCCTGGGACCAGCCATCTGATGTTCATGCCGGGGGCAGCTCCTGTCCGGCGATGGCCTGGGACAACTGGAACACGGCCATCGCGTACATCTTCGAGAGGTTGTAGCGGGTGATCGCGTAGTAGTTCTGGAAGCCCAGCCAGTACTGCTTGCCGGTGCTGCCTTCAAGCGTGATCGGCGTGGCGGTGGCGCCCGGCTGCACCGGCGCGCCCGGCTGGTAGCCGCGCTGCGCCAGGTCGGCCATCGTCCAGGTCGGCATCCATTCGGTCGGGTTGAACTCCTCGCGGCCCGGCGCCAGCGTGGCCGGCACGGCCACCTGCCCGCCACGCACCCAGCCGCCCTTCTTCACGAAGTAGTTGGCGATGGACGAGAACACGTCGTCGTAGCTGGTGAACAGGTCGCGGCGGCCATCACCGTTTCCGTCCACGGCGTAGTCGAGATAGCTGGACGGCATGAACTGGCCCATGCCCATAGCACCGGCATAACTGCCCTTGAGCGTGGTGATATCCAGTTTCTCTTCGTGGCCCAGCTCGAACAGCTTGGCCAGCTCATCGCGGAAGAACAGCTCGCGGCGCACTTCGCGTTCCAGCTTGGCCGGGTCGCCGCTGCGCGGGTAATAGAACGCCAGCGTGTACAGCGCATCGAGCACGCGATGGCTGCCAGCATTCCTGCCGTAGCTGGTTTCCACACCGATGATCGCGACGATCACTTCGGCCGGCACGCCGGTGCGCTGCTGCACGCGATCCAGTTCGGCGCGGTGTTCGGCCAGGAACGCGCGGCCGCCATCGATGCGCGCCTTGCTGATGAACATCGGCCGGTACTCATTCCACGGCTTGACCCGTTCGGCCGGGCGCGACATCGCGGCGATGATCGGCTGGCGCACCTGCGCCTGGTCGAGCACGCTGCTGATCTGCTCCGGCTTCAGGCCATAGCGCTTGGCGGTATCGGCAATGAAGCGGGCCCGTGCGACCTCAAACGGCACCGGGGTGAGATCGACCGGCGCCGCGGTGGCGGCGGTGGCTTCAGGCGCGGCCTCGGCCGGGCCATGGGCCTTGGCGGCGGGCTGGCGCGGCGTACTGCTGGCCTGGGGCGAAGACGGTGGGGACTTCGGCTGGGTCGCGCAGGCGACCAGGCCGAGGGTGAGCATGCAGGCCAGAGTGCGTCGAATCATCGTCGCAGGTTAGCAGGTCATGGATGAATTAAAACCCCTAACACCATGAATCACAACGATTTGCCTGCGACCAGCGGGAAATGTGAAGGCACCGTGATCGCCCTTCCCCATTCAGATGGAGGTTGCCGGTTGCGTCCCCATCCCCGCAGACGCAACCGGCGACCGGATCCGGTCGGTACCTGCGCGGCTGCCGCTCCCCAGTGGCAGTACCCCGCGCTCCCTGTACCCGTTGGATCAGTACTGCTTCCCGCCCGACGCCCCCTCGCGCTGCAACGATTGACGGCGCGCCGTGCCGAACGGGCCGCCATTGTGCAGGCCGATTACGACAAGTCCATTGATCAAGATCAACGCGGTGTAAAAGTGTGAACCAGCTAACGTTTTTTGCGGACTTTCGTCAGCGGGCGTGCTGTCGTGCATCGGTGTGAGAACGCTTCCACAACGGGCGTTGCGCAGTCAGGAGTTTCCAGCCAACGGCGCAGCCCCTCGTGGGTGGCCGCGAAAAGCAGTTCATGGGTGGGGCCGGGTAGACGGGCTGCGCAGGGGCCGCTGCAAGTACGTCCATGTAAGCTCGGTCGCCGCATCCATGCGGCTCACGCCCCTGCGCAGCCCGTCTACCCGGCCAGCCCTCAGCAATCCGGCTTTCAGCGACCCATTCCACCCACGAGGGGCTGCGCCGTTGGCTGGAAACCCTATCCCCCGTGCACGGGCCGGTGCCCGCGTACCGCCATCACCAACCCGATGCCGGCCAACAGCGAAACCGCCGATGTCCCGCCGTAGCTGATCAGCGGCATCGGAATGCCCACCACCGGCAGCAGGCCGGAAATCATTCCGCCGTTCACCAGCACGTAGACGAAGAACGCCAGCCCCAGGCTGCCGGCCAGCAACCGTGCATGCGTGTCGCGCGCGTGCACGGCAATCCACAGGCAACGCCCGACCACGAACAGGTACAGCGCGAACAGCGTCGCCACGCCGATCCAGCCGAACTCTTCGGCCAGCACCGAAAACGCGAAGTCGGTGGTGTATTCGGGGAGGAAATCCAGCGTGGCCTGGGTGCCCTGCCCCCAGCCGCGTCCCTGCCATCCCCCGGAGCCGATCGCGATGCGTGACTGCAGGATGTTCCAGCCGGTGCCCAGGGGGTCGGCCGCCGGGTCGAGGAAGGTCAACACACGATCCTTCTGGTACTGACGCAGCAGACCGAACCACGCCAGCGGCGCGGCCACTGCCAGCCCCGCCGCGCCGGTCGCCACCCAGCCCCAGTGCAGGCCCGCCAGCAACAACGCGAACACGCCGCTGGCGGTGACCAGCGTGGCGGTGCCGAGGTTGGGCTGCATCAGGATCAACACCGCCGGCGCGCCGATCAGCACCGCGGCGGTCAGTACCGTGCGCGGCGACGGCGGCAGCGGTTGCCGGTGCAGGTACCAGGCCATCATCAACGGCAGGCTGAGCTTGAGCAGCTCCGACGGTTGCAGGTAGAACACGCCGAGGTTGAGCCAGCGCTGCCCATATTTGCCGGTGCCGATCACATACACCGCCATCAGCGGCAGCATCGACAGCGCGTACAACGCTGGTGTCCACGCGCGCAGGCGCAGCAGCGAAACACGTGACAGCAGCCACATCGCCAGCAGTCCACCCGCAAAGCGCGCCGCCTGCCCGGCCACCGGCCCGGACACACTGTGCAGCACCGCCAGGCCCGCGCCCATCAGGATCAGCAATGCGACCAGCAACGGCAGATCGATCGTGCGCACTGCCTCACGGCAGCCGCCAAACAGTCGTTTCCATTCCACGCGCAGCACGCTAGCAACGGGCGCTTGCGTGAAGCTGTCAGGGTGCTTCTGATCTCCGTAGCCGGGCTGTGGGGTCAGATCCCTTTTCCCTGTGGAAAAAGGGATCTGACCCCGACGCCGTACTCAGCCGTAGCCGCCGTGCACCGGGTTGTGACTGCGCACCGCCATCACCAATCCGAAGCCGGCCAGCAGTGACACCGCCGAGGTACCGCCGTAGCTGATCAGCGGCATCGGCACGCCCACCACCGGCAGCAGGCCGGAAATCATCCCGCCGTTCACCAGCACATAGACGAAGAACGCCAGGCCGGTGGCGCCGGCCAGCAGGCGCGAATACGAATCGCGCGACTGGCTGGCGATCCACAGGCAGCGCCCGATCACCACCAGGTACAGCGCCAGCACGGTGGCCACGCCGATCCAGCCGAACTCCTCGCTCAGCACCGAGAACGCGAAGTCGGTGGTCTGTTCGGGAATGAAGTTCAGGTGCGACTGCGAGCCCTCGCCCCAGCCCTTGCCATCGAAGCCGCCGGAACCGATCGCGATCTTCGACTGGATGATGTTCCACCCGGCCCCCAGCGCATCCATCTCCGGGTCCAGGAACATCATGATGCGGTCCTTCTGGTACGGCCGCAGCAACCAGAACCAGGCCACCGGCGCGACCGCGGCCACGCCACCCACGCCCAGGCCGACCCACCACCACGGCAGGCCGGCCAACAACAGCACGAACACGCCACTGGCAGCGATCAGCACACCAGTACCGAAGTCCGGCTGCAGCATCACCAGGCCAGTGGGCACGCCGATGATGACCAGGGCCACGAGCACGGTGTTGAAGCGCGGCGGCAGCGGCATCTTGTGGAGGTACCAGGCCACCATCATCGGCAGGCTGACCTTCAGCAGCTCGGCCGGCTGCAGGTAGAAGAACTTCAGGTCCAGCCACTGCCGGCCGTACTTGCCGGTGCCCAGCACGAACACCGCCAGCAACGGGATCATCGAGATCGCGTAGATCATCGGCGTAGCCGAGCGGATGCGCAGGATCGGCACCCGCGAGATGCCCCACAGCGCGGCCATGCCCACGGCGAAGCGCGCGCCCTGGGCCATCACCAGGCTGTCGCCACCGGCGCTCTTCAGGGTAGCCAGGCCGATCACCATCAGCGTCCCCAGGGCCAGGCACAGCACCCAGTCAAGCGTGCTGAAGAAGCGGCGCAGCATGTCGCCGGCCCAGCGCAGGAACACTCTCATCGTACGGGCTCCGCGACGGTCGGGCGTGGCGTGGCGGGCAACGCGGCGGCGGCCGGCGTACCCGGCTGCGGTGCGGGTACAGGTTCCGGCGCCGGCACGCCGACCAGCACCGGATGTTCACCCAGCTGCGCCGCGGCGAGGTCGCCAGCCTGGCGCGCGCCGGCATCTTCGTTGTCGAACGCGGTGGCGCCGATGGCGGTGGTGCCGCGCTCGCTGTCCAGTGGCTGCATGCCTTCGGGCATCTTGCCCAGCAGGTAGGCGTCGAACACCTTGCGTGCGATCGGCGCGGCCGCCGAACCACCATAGCCGCCGCCTTCCACGGCCACCGCGATCGCGATCACCGGGTTTTCCACCGGTGCGAAGCCGACGAACAGCGCGCGATGGCGCAGGTGCATCGGCAGGCTCTTCGGATTCACTGCCGCCGTGCCCTTTCGGCTGATGACCTGCGCGGTACCGGTCTTGCCGGCCATCACGTACGGCGCACCCACTGCCACGCGCCAGCCGCTGCCGCCGGGCCGCATGGTCGCCATCATGCCCTCGCGCACGGCCTGCACGTTGGCGGGGTTGGGGCTGACCGGCTTGCTCTCGCCAGCCGGCATCGCCGACCAGTTGCTGTCGAAACCCTCGCGCTGCTGGATCACCAGGTGCGGGGTGCGCAGCTGGCCGTCGGCCAGACCGCTGACGCCGCGCGCCAGCTGCAGCGGGGTGACCTTCCAGTCACCCTGGCCGATGCTGATGTTGACCGTATCACCGGGGTACCAGGCTTCCTTGCGGCTCTTCCGCTTGTAGGCCGGCGACGGCAGGATACCGCCGATCTCGCCGGTGAGGTCGATGCCGGTCGGCTGGCCGAAGCCGTAGTACTCCATGTAATGGTCGAAGCGCTCGATGCCCAGGTCCAGCGCCAGCTTGTAGTAGTAGGTGTTGACCGATTCGGCGATGGACTTGCGCAGGTCGGTCCAGCCATGGCCGCCACGGTGGGCGTCACCCCAGCCGCGGGAAGTGCCCGGCAGATAGAACATGCCGGTGGACAGCACCTTGTCTTCCGGGCGTCGAACGCCCGAATCCAGGCCGGCCAGGCCGATCAGCGGCTTCAGCGTGGAACCGGGGGCGACGCCACCGAGCACCAGGCGGTTGAACTGCGGCCGCGACGGGTTTTCGTTCAGCGCCTTGAAGTCGGCATGCGAGATGCCGTTGACGAACAGGTTGGGGTCGTAGGACGGCAGGCTGACCATCGCCAGCACTTCGCCGGTGCGCGGGTCCATCGCCACCGCCGAGCCTTCCTGGTCGCCGAAGGCGGCCACCATGGCGCGCTGCAGGTCGGCGTCGATCGACAGCCGCAGGTCGGCGCCGGACTGCGCGGCGACGCGGCCGATGGTGCGGATCGCGCGCCCCTGCACGTTGGTCTCGACCTGCTCGTAGCCGACCTTGCCGCGCAGCTGCTGCTCGTAGTAACGCTCCAGGCCGGACTTGCCGATGTGGGTCAGCGCGGCATTGCCTTCGCCGAGGATCTCCAGATCCTTGTCATCAACGCGGCCAACGTAGCCGATGATGTGCGCGAACAGATCGCCGTAGGGGTAGCGGCGGGTCAGGTAGGGCTCCAGCTCGACGCCGGGGAAGCGCCAGCGGTCGACCGCGAAGCGCGCCATCTCCTCGTCGCTCATGCGCAGCTTCAGCGTGACCGGCAGGAACTTGCGGCGCGCCTTGCGCGACTTGTTGAACGCTTCCAGCTCTTCCGGGCTGATGTTGATGATCTTCGCCAGCCCTTCCAGGGTGGCGTCCATGTCCTTGACCTTGTCCGGGGTCACGTCCAGGCGGAAGGCCGGCACGTTCTCGGCCAGCAGGCGGCCATTGCGGTCGTAGATCATGCCGCGCCCGGGCACCACCGGCCGCGGCTTGATGCGGTTGGCTTCCGAGCGCGTGGCATAGACGTCGTGGTCCAGCACCTGCAGCTTGAAGTACCAGCCGCCCAGGCCCAGCAGGCAGACCAGCACGCCCAGGAAGCCCAGCGCCGCGCGGCGGCGGAACTGTTCGGCTTCGGCGTGCGGGTTCTTGACCTGGCGGCGCGGGATCATGGCTCAGCGCCCGCGCTTGCCGAAGCGCACCGCGTCCAGCAGCACGAACACCAGCGGCCACAGGCCCATGCCCAGCAGCGGTGCCCACCAGTACGACCACGGCAGGGTCGGCTCATCCACCACGATGTGGACCAGCGCGCTGACGATGCGGTCGTTGAACAGCAGGCCGCCGATGGCCAGCATCTGCTGGGACATCGGGAAGAAGCGGATGCGGGCGCGGAAGCGCTGCAGGATGAAGGCCAGCATCACCAGCCGCAGCGCCTGTTCGCCCAGCACGCCGCCGTACAGCAGGTCGGCAACCACGCCGCTGGCGAAGGCGATGCCCAGGCCGACGCGTTCGGGGGCTTCGATGACCCAGTACGCCAGCACCAGCGCCAGCCAGTACGGGCGCAGCGGCTGCAGCAGCGCCGGCAACGGCAGCAGGCCCAGCAGCAGCGCCACCACCAGGCTGGCCGGCAGCACCCACGGGTTGTCGCGCAGGCGGCTCATCGCTGGGCCTCCGGCGTGGTCGGTTGCCGGCCAGCGGCCGGCACTACCGTAGCGCCGGAGGCTGGGGTGGAGCCCCCCTCTTGTTGAGGGGGGCGCGCCGAAGGCGCGGGGGTAAGGGAGAATGCGGGGGCAACAGTCCTCGTTTGCGACGAGGGCTGTTGCCGGCCAGCGGCCGGCACTACCGGGGAGCTGGCCGGAGCCGGCGTCGTTGCCGCTGGCGCGGCTCCCGCAGGCACGCTGGCGCCGGTGGCCGGCCCCCCCGGGGCGGTTTCTTCCAGCTGCAGGCGCAGTTCCGGCGGAATGCGGATCGCCGCCCCCGGGCGCAGCAGCAGCACGTCGCGGCCGCGGTCGAGCTGGGCCGCCGGCTTCAGTTCGCCGACCAGGAAGGCATGGGTGTCGTCCGGGCGCAGGCCGGTGATGGTGCCGACCGGGAAGCCGGCCGGGAAGCGCCCGCCGAGGCCGGAGGTGACGATCTCATCGCCCACTTCCACGCCGGCGCTGAGCGGGATGTCGCGCAGTTCCAGCGTGTCGCCGCGGCCATAGACGATCAGGCGCACGCCGTTGCGGGCCACGGTAACGGGCACCGCGTGGTCGGGATCGGTCAGCAGCAGCACGGTGGAGGTGCCGCCGGTGACGCTGATCACCTGCCCCATCAAGCCGCCGGCATCGATCACCGCCTGGCCGACGTGCACGCCTTCGCGGGTGCCGGCGTCGAGCACCAGGCGCTGCTTCACCGGGTCCAGGTCGATGTCCAGGATCGGCGCCAGCTGCACGTCCAGGCCGCTGCGCTCGGCCACGTTCAGCAGTTCGCGCAGCTGGGCATTGTCCAGCGCGGCGGTCTGCAGGCGGGTCAGGCGCGCGTTGGCCAGCAGCAGCTGGTTGCGCAGTTCGCGATTCTCGGTCACCAGCTGGGTATGGCTGGCGGCGGAATCCTTGACCTGGTTGCCGAGCTTGCCGGGCAGGCCGGCCAGCGCCCATACCGGCTGCACCAGGCTGTTGGCCTGCTCGCGCAGGCGCGCCAGCCAGCCGGCCTGGTCATCGAGCACGATCAGGGTGATGGCCAACGCGAGATAGGCCAGCAACCGCAGGGGGCTGGCGGCATCACCGGATCGGGAGGCAACGGGAGGACCGGCGTAGGGCGGCACGGCAACGATTCAACTGGCAGAAGGCGAAAGGGAAACACGCGGGCGCCCCGCCGGTGCCGGCCCGCCATCACGGCGGGCCGCACCCCGGAAGGGCGCGGCGGGCAGGAACGGCCGGGACGGCTTATTCCGGCGCAAAGAACTCGTTGCCGTGCATGTCCACCAGCTCCAGCGCACGGCCGCCACCGCGGGCCACGCAGGTCAGCGGATCGTCGGCCACCTGCACGTGCAGGCCGGTTTCCTCGGAGATCAGGCGGTCCAGGTCGCGCAGCAGGGCGCCACCACCGGTCAGCACGATGCCGCGCTCGGCGACGTCGGCGCACAGTTCCGGCGGGGTCTGCTCCAGCGCCAGCTTGACCGCGCTGACGATGCCCGACAGCGGCTCGTGCAGGGCCTCGAGCACCTCGTTGGAGCTGATCTTGATCATCTTCGGCACGCCCTCGGCGAGGTTGCGGCCGGAGATTTCCATCTCGATCACTTCCGCCTGCGGGTAGGCGCAGCCCAGCTCGACCTTGATGCGCTCGGCGGTGGCTTCACCGATCAGCATGCCGTGGTTGCGGCGCACGTAGTTGGTGATCGACTCGTCGAAGCGGTCGCCGCCGATGCGGACCGAGGCCGAATAGACGATGCCGTTGAGCGAGATCACCGCCACTTCGGTGGTGCCGCCGCCGATGTCGATGACCATCGAGCCACGGGCCTCGGTGACCGGCATGCCGGCGCCGATCGCGGCCGCCATCGGTTCTTCGATCAGGAACACGTCACGGGCACCGGCTTCCTCGGCCGATTCCTTGATCGCGCGGCGCTCGACCTGGGTCGAGCCGGCCGGCACGCAGACCAGCACGCGCGGGCTCGGGCGCAGCACGCGCGATTTGTGCACCTTCTTGATGAAGTGCTTGAGCATCGCCTCGGTGTAGGTGAAGTCGGCGATGACGCCGTCCTTCATCGGGCGGATGGTGGTGATGTGACCCGGGGTACGGCCCAGCATCTGCTTGGCTTCGGCGCCCACGGCTGCCACCGAGCGGGTGCCACCGATGGCACGGTCCTGGCGCACGGCCACGACCGACGGCTCGTTCAGCACGATCCCCTGCCCGCGCACGTAGATGAGGGTGTTGGCCGTGCCCAGGTCGATGGACAGGTCGTTGGAGAACATGCCACGGAGTTTCTTGAACATCTGAGGAAGGAGTCCTGAGGGGTGTCGTGCCCGCCGCGGGATGGCGAAAAAATGGGCAGAAATCGAGGCCGACAAGCCTAGCAACCCGCCTGCCGCCGAGCAAGGAAAAAACTAGCTGAACCCGCGTCTTCACAGGCTTTCGGCCTGATCGGGCATCACCCGGTTCTGGCCCTGAGCGGCACCAGCGGGTAACCTTTGCGCCGTCGGGCGCCCAAGGGCGCCGTTTGCTTGCCCGCTGAACCGGGCTGGCCCACCCCAAAATTCACCGCATAGGCTTACATCGATGTCCGCTCTGATCTGTGGTTCTCTTGCCTTCGACACCATCATGGTGTTTCCGGACCAGTTCAAGAATCACATCCTGCCGGACAAGGTGCACATCCTGAACGTGTCCTTCCTGGTGCCGCGCATGCGCCGCGAGTTCGGCGGCTGCGCCGGCAACATCGCCTACAACCTGCACCTGCTTGGCGGCCAGCCGATCCCGATGGGCACCGTGGGCTCGGACTTCGGCCCGTACCGCGAGTATTTCGAAGGCCTGGGCATCGACCTGTCGCGCGTGCGCGTGATCGATGAGCTGTTCACCCCGCAGGCGTTCATCACCACCGACCACGACAACAACCAGATCACCGCCTTCCACCCGGGCGCGATGATGCGTTCCTACGAGAACCATGTGCGCGGCGTGCCGGGCGTGACCCTGGGCCTGGTCGGCCCGGACGGCCGCGAAGGCATGATCCAGAACGCGCAGGAATTCCACGAGGACGGCATCCCGTTCATCTTCGACCCGGGCCAGGCCATGCCGCTGTTCAACGGCCCGGAACTGCGCGCCTTCATCGACCAGGCCGACTACGTGGTGGTCAACGACTACGAGTCGAACCTGCTGCAGGAGCGCACCGGCTGGGACGAAAAGGAGATCGTCAGCCGGGTCAAGGCCTACATCACCACCCGCGGCCCGAAGGGCGCGGTCATCCACACCCCGGAAAAGAGCTACGACATCCCGCCGGCGCACGAGCGCCGCGTGGTCGACCCGACCGGCTGTGGCGACGCCTTCCGCGCCGGCCTGATCTACGGCATCCAGAAGGGCTACGACTGGCTGACCATCGGCCGCATGGGCAACCTGATGGGCGCACTGAAGGTCGAGCACCCAGGCACGCAGAACCAGCGCTTCACCTTCGACGAGTTCAACGAGCAGTTCAAGCAGCAGTTCGGTTACGCGCTGGGCGCGTAAACCGAACTGCCCGCGCATCGCTCGGTGGGTGTCGACCTGGGTCGACACTGCCGGCCGGCGGCCGGCACTACCGGAACTTCCGACCGACACGTTGCCTGCTCTGTAGAGCCGAGCCCATGCTCGGCTTGCGCGCGCCTGCGCGATCTGACCGCAGAGCAGCCGAGCGTGGGCTCGGCTCTACACGGTCATGCGGCCTGCCAGGCCGCCAACAGCGCGCGGCAATCGGCGAAATGCCAGTCGGCACGGCCGGGCCACGGGTTTTCCGGCAGGTTGACCAGCACGGTATGGGCGCCCGCGGCGCGGCCGCACTCCAGGTCGTAGGCGTGGTCGCCGACCATCACCGCCTCCCTCGCTGCAATGCCCCAGCGCCGCAGGTGCTGCTGCAGGCCATCCGGCGAGGGCTTGGGCACCGCTTCATCACGGCCGACGATGTCGGCATCATCGAACAGTTCCCCGACCCCGATCGCGTCCAGCGTCAGCTTCGCCAGCGCATGATCGTTGCGGGTCAGGATGCCCAGCCGGCAACCGTCGGCTGCCAGCGCACGCAGCAGCGTCACCGCACCCGGCGCCGGCAGCGCCTCCTCGGCCAGCACACGTTCGTGATCCAGCAGCCACTCACGCTTGGCCTGCGCCGGCGCATCCGGCAACGCTGCGATATGGTCCAGGATGTCCTCCTCGGCCGCGATCTGCAGCGCACGGCGGATCGCGGCGAAATCATGCACGGCGACGGTCAGCGTGCCATCCATGTCGAAGACCCAGTGCCGGATCGCGGACAACGCGTGCACTGCGCTGCCCGTCGCGATCATCACTGCCACCACTGCGGCATGCGACTGGCGTCGACACCGCCGGTCTCGAACACGGCCGTACGCGTGCCGCCAGCCTTGACCGGGAACTCGATGCTGATCGACTTGCCCTTGCGCGCCAGCTTCCACAACGCCTTATGGTCGGTGATGAACAGGGCGATGGCTTCATCGGTCTTCGGGCGCCAGGCCGCCATCGACACCGGCTTGCCATCGTCCACGGTCACCTTCACCGTGCACTGCGGGCAGCGGAAATCGCCGGCCTGCAGCACCAGGTAAGCGTGCCGCTTCCACTCCGGGTGATCGCGGAACACCAGCTGCACCGGCTTGGCGCCGCTGCCATCCACGTCCACCCGTTCCTTGCTGTAGATCTGCGCCGAAACCTGGTTGCCCTTGTTGCCCACCGGGATCTGGTTGTACTGCCACAGCGCCTGCATGCGGCGCAGGTCGCGCGCGGCATCGCCCTTGGCCTTGACCTCGTCGAAGCCCGCGGCGATGCGCTCGGCGGCGGCGGTGTCCTTGTACTGGTCCAGCAGCGAGGCGCCATGCAGGCGCGCGCGTTCCCAGTCCTGCGCGGCCACGGCCATGTCGTACTGCTTGGCCACGTCCTCGGCCTTGGCTTCCTTCTGCGCCTGCACGGCGGCCGCGGCGGCTTCCTGCGCCTTGCGCTCTTCCTCGGGGTTGCTGCAGGCGGCCAGGGCCAGGGTGCAGGCGGTGAGCAGGATCAGTCGTTTCATGGCGGAGGTCCTATGCGAGTGCATCCCGATTCTATCGGCAGCGAAAAGCGGATACAGCAACGGCGGGTTTCCCCGCCGTAGCTGGTGAAGCAGTGACCGGTTGCCGGCCAGCGGCCGGCACCACCGGTTACTTGGCTTCAGCCTTGGCCAGCATGTCCTGGACCGAGGCCGTGGTGATCGGGTGGTAGCCCGGCTTGGCCTTTTCAAAGGCCTGCTTGGCCAGCTCCAGCCCCTTCGGGGTCTTCACCAGTTCGGCGTAGATCGGCAGGATCAGCTTGCGACGGCCGACGCGCTCGATGAACGCGGCAGCACCTTCATTGGCCTGCTCGTAGCCGCTGCGGATCGCCAGCGGGTACCAGCGCATGGCGATCTCACCATTCGGGGTGCCGGTGAAGTGGAATGCCTTGTCCAGCGTGGCCAGCTTGTCCAGCGGCTGGGTCGCACCCAGGCCGTCGATGAAGCGCACCCATTCCTGCGTGCTCCAGTCGGCGATGACCTGGCTGCTCGGCACGGTGCCGGCGCTGGCGAAGGCAATGCGCGCGGTATCGACGCTGCTGAAGTTGCGCGACTGCGCCTTGGCCGCGAACGCCGGAATGCCCGGCTCGTCCAGCCACGCCTTCAGTTCGGCCTCGGTCACTGCCGAGGGATTCTTCGGCAGCAGGTTCTTCTTCATGTACGCGACGAACTGGTCGGTGTTCGCGCTCTGGAAGGCATGGTCATCGAACCAGCCGCGCAGGAACGGATCGAAGGTCTCGCGGCCGAAGCGCTGCTCCAGGAATTCCAGGAACCACGAACCCTTTACGTAGGCGACCTGGCTGAGGGCTTCGTCGGGGTCACGCTCGTTCAGCGGCGGCAGCGCCAGCGCCTGGTCGGCCGGGCTCATGTCCTTCACTTCGGCCAGCAGGTCGGTCTGGTCGATCTGCTTCTCCATCTCGGCCATCTCCTTGCCGTACAGGGCTTCGGTGATGCGGCCCTGGACGTAGGTGGTGAAGCCTTCATTGAGCCAGATGTCCTTCCAGCTGGCGTTGGTCACCAGGTTGCCCGACCAGCTGTGCGCCAGTTCATGGGCGACCAGCGAGACCAGCGACTTGTCACCGACGATCACGGTCGGGGTGGCGAAGGTCAGGCGCGGATTCTCCATGCCGCCGAACGGGAACGACGGCGGCAGCACCAGCATGTCGTAGCGGCCCCAGCGGTATTCGCCGTACAGCTTCTCGGCGGCACCGATCATCTTCTCGGTGTCTTCGAATTCCTTGGCCGCCTTGTTGACCATGGTCGGCTCGGCCCAGACACCGGAGCGGCCGGAGATCGGCTCGAACACCAGGTCGCCGGCGGCGATGGCCAGCAGGTAGGACGGAATCGGCTGCGGCATCTTGAAGGTGTAGTCACCGTCACGCGCGGCCTTCGGATCGTTGTCGGCACTCATCAGCACCATCACGTCCGGGCGCGAGACCACGTGCGCGCTGTAGGTGAAACGCACGCTCGGGGTGTCCTGCAGCGGCACCCAGGAACGGGCGTGGATGGCCTGCGACTGGCTGAACATGAAGGGCAGCTTCTTGCCCTCGGTCATCGACGGCGCCAGCCACTGCAGGCCCGAGGCGGTCGGTGCGGTGTGGTAGGTCACTTCCACCTTGACCGGCTGTTCCGGGGTCTCGATGGTCAGCTTGCTGCCGAACACCTTGTCGACCGGGGCCAGCGCGAACTGCAGCGGGCTGCGCGCGCCATCGGCGGCGACGGCCTCGACCTTGGACACGGTCAGCTCGCGGGTGTCGAGCACCAGCTGCCTGGCGTCCTTCTGCTTCCATTCCAGGGTGTAGGTGGCGGTGCCGCCGATCTGCTTCTGGTCGAAGTCCAGCTTCAGATCCAGTGCGATGTCCTTGATGACGACCTTGTCCGGCTCGGCGTACGAGCTTTCGTCGTGGCTGCGGTTCTCGGCGTTCACGGGGGCGGCGGGGGCCTTTGCGGCAGTCGGGGCGGCGGCGGGCGCGGCCGCCTCCTGGGAGCAGCCGGCGGCCAGGGCCACGGCCAGCGGAAGGAGCATCAGCGGATTACGCATGAATCGGGACCGTTACGGGGATCAAACCCCAATGGTACCTCCCTCCGGCCGCGCAGGCGTTGCGCGGTGCGGGGTAATGCAGGCCGGGGCCGTTCCTGCGCCTCCGGCGCATGCCAACCAAGGTTGGCATCTACAGGTAGGTGCCAACCTTGGTTGGCATCTACAGGCAGGTGCCCACCTTGGTTGGCACGGATCCATCAACGCACGCGGCAGGCCCGTGCCGACCAAGGTCGGCACCTACCAGAGCGGATGACCGCAGCGGGCGAGTGCCAACCAAGTTGGCACCCACCAGAGAAGGGCTTACAGCTTGTAGCCGGAGTGGATCGAGACGATGCCGCCGGTCAGGTTCTTGTAGTGGCAGCGCTCGAAGCCGGCCTGCCCCATCATCGCCTTCAGTTCGTCCTGCGGCGGGTGCTTGCGGATGCTCTCGGCCAGGTACTGGTAGCTGTCCGAATCGTTGGCGAACAGCTTGCCCAGCTTGGGCAGGATCTTGAACGAGTGGAAGTCGTAGATCGGCTTGAACCAGTCCGCGGTGACTTCGGAGAATTCCAGCACGCGGGCCTGGCCGCCCACCTTCAGCACGCGGTACATCTCGCGCAGGCCAGCGTCCTTGTCGGTCACGTTGCGCAGGCCGAAGGCAATGGTGACCAGATCGAAGCTGTTGTCCGGGAACGGCAGGGCTTCGGCGTTGCACTGCACGTAGTCCAGGCCGAGCACGAGGCCGCGGTTGGTCAGGCGGTCACGGCCGACCGACAGCATGCCGGCGTTGATGTCGCCCAGCACCACCGAACCCTCGGCGCCGACGCGCTCCTTCAGCAGGGCGGCGATGTCGCCGGTGCCGCCGGCCAGGTCGAGCACGCGGTCGCCCGGCTTCACCTGCGCGGTGGCCACGTAGTAGCGCTTCCACGCCCGGTGCACGCCCAGGCTCATCAGGTCGTTCATCAGGTCGTAGTTGCGCGCGACCGAGGTGAACACCTGGCCGACCAGCTTCTGCTTGTCCTTGGCGGCGACGTCGCGGAACCCGAAATGGGTGGTACCGGCTTTGTAGGGGGATTCGCTCATGGCCCCGATTATCGCACCGCCGGGGGCCAGCGGCACCCCCTGCCCGTATGATGGCGGGCCACGACTTACCGGAGCCCCGCATGATCACCACGCCCGACTACCAGGCCCTGCTGCAGACCGCCATCGCCGAAGCCCGCCAGGGCCTGGCCGAGGGCGGCGTGCCGATCGGCGCGGCGCTGTACCACAACGACGGCCGCCTGCTCGGCTGCGGCCACAACCGCCGCGTGCAGGAAGGCGACCCGTCGGTGCATGGGGAAACCGACGCCTTCCGCAAGGCCGGCCGCCAGCGCCGTTACCAGGACACCATCATGGTCACCACCCTGGCCCCGTGCTGGTACTGCTCGGGGCTGGTGCGCCAGTTCAACATCGGCACCGTGGTGGTGGGCGAATCGCGCACCTTCCAGGGCGGCATCGACTGGCTGCGCGAAAACGGCGTCAACGTGATCGACCTGGACAACCAGGAATGCGTGGACCTGCTGGGCGATTTCATCAGCCGTCATCCCGACATCTGGAACGAGGACATCGGCGAATGAGCCACGCGCGCTCGTCTCTGCAACACATTTAATGAACGCTTCAGCGCCGGTGCGCCCTTGTGCCGGCGGCCTTTGCGGGCATCGGCGTGACCGCGCGCACAGTCAGCCAGGTCACGCGCACACATTGCGGTAACACCCCACGCGGCTGACACGCCTACGGTGGGTTCACCGGGGCACCCTTTCCCCGGCGGAGCCAGCCATGTGCGCGCACGCCGTACGCCCTACGACAGACCCGATCCTCGATCCGATCCGCGAACGCTTGCAGCAGCAATATGCGCTGCACCGGCGCGGCGCGCCGTTCTGGACTGCCTATCAGCACATGCAACTGGAGCTGGTCCGCCGCCACCCGCTCGACCACGAACGCCTGTGCAATGCGATGGCCACTCTGGCCGAAGACCTCGGTGCGGTCGAACATGCGCAGTTGATCGGCCATGCCAACGCAGGCTCCACATCCCGCTGACGCGGCATGCACCGCCATATACGCCACACTCGGATGAACCCCCACTCCCTTTCCACTCAACCGAACTGGATTGTCATGCACGCTGAAGTCCCCACCATTCCTCCGGTCATCAACGTTGACGCCGAGCTTGACCACTGGCGCCGCCAACATGCCGAAGGCGCACTGCCGCACAACTCGTTCGGCTCGTACGTGCCGTGGATCAAGTTCGCCTGTGATTCGCTGATCACCCAGCCGCGCGCCAGCGAGGCCGAACGTGACGAGATGTTCCAGACCCAATACGCCCTGCAGATCATGCCGCGGCTGAGCGAAGCCCAGGCCCGTGAGTTCGTCGACCGTTGCTGGCAGCACGTCTACCAGAGCAGCCCGGTGCGCAGCCTGCAGGCGCCACGACTGCAGCGCATGCGCGCCTGACCGCCGCTGCACAACCCCTGCACGGGCCACTGCCGATCATCCTCGTCACCTGAGTGGGACGACGACGATGAAAGCACGCAACCTGTTCAATACGATCGCCAAGAAGGCCGCGGCCGCCACCGGCTCGCCGTGGACCTTCCTGGCTGCAGTAGCGATCGTGGTGATCTGGGGCATCAGTGGCCCGGTGTTCGGTTTCAACGACACCTGGCAGCTGGTGATCAACACCGGCACCACCATCATCACCTTCCTGATGGTGTTCCTGATCCAGCACACGCAGAACGCGGATACTGCCGCGATGCAGATCAAGCTGGACGAGCTGATCCGGGCGACGGCCGAAGCCAACAACGAACTGTTGGATCTGGAAGAACTGGATGAAGCGCGCCTGGAAGAGATCCGCGCCGAGTACGAGCAGATGGCGCGCGAAGCCGGCGATGCGCTGGCGCGCGTTCGCGCCTGCCATGCGGCGCGGCGCGACGATGAAGCGGTATAGCAGGCCTCCGAATGACAATGCCGGCCAACGGCCGGCACTACCCTCGATCTCCAGGTAGGTGCCAACCTTGGTTGGCACAGGGCCAGCCGCCTGCGCTGACGCATCCGTGCCAACCAAGGTTGGCACCTACCAGAAGCATTGCTTACCCGCGCTCGTGCCAGCCGCCGCCCAGCACCTTGTACAGGGTGATGCGGTTGGCCTGCTGCGCCAGCTGCGCCTGCAGCTGGGTCTGCTGCGCGTTGTAGGCGGTACGCCGCGCGTCAAGCAGGGTGACAAAGCTGTCCAGCCCCGCGTCGTAGCGTGCCTGCGACAGGCGATTGGCCTGTTCGGCCGCTTCCACCAGGCGCTGCTGTGAACTCACCTGCTCATCCAGGCTGACATTCAACGCCAGCGCATCGGCCGTTTCGCGGAATCCCACCTGGATCGACTTCTCGTACTGCGCCAGTGCGATATCACGATCCGCGTTGGCGATGGCCAGGTTGGCGCGCAGCTTGCCGCCCTGGAAGATCGGCAGGGTGATCTTCGGCAGGAAGCTCCACACACGGGTGCCGCTGTCGAACAGGTTGGACAGTTCGCTGGAGCCGCTGCCGATGCTGCCGGTCAGCGAGATGCTCGGGAAGAACGCTGCGCGTGCCGCACCGATGTTGGCATTGGCGGCCAGCAGCTGGTGTTCGGCGGCCATGATGTCCGGGCGCTGCAGCAGCACGTCGCTGGGCAGGCCGGCCGGCGGCGGGGCCAGCGCCAGCAGCTGCGGTTCGATGCTGTCCGGCAGCAGTGCCGGATCGAGCTGGCCACCGGCCAGCAGCGCCAGTGCGTTGCGGTCCTGGGCCAGCTGGCCGCGCAGGCGCGCGGCATCGGTGCGTGCGGTCTCGACCAGGGTACGGGTCTGGGTCAGCTCCAGCGCCGAACTGCCGCCGCGTTCGTGGCGGGCCTCGGCCAGGCGCAGCGAATCCTCGTAGGTCTTCAGCGTGGCATCGGCGATCTTCAGCCGCTGCGCATCAGCCCCATAGGTCAGCCACGCGGTGGCGGTCTCGGCCACCAGGCTCAGCTGCGCGTTGCGGCGGTTGGCAGCCACGGCGAAGTACTGCTGCAGCGCCGCCTCGCTGAGGTTGCGCACGCGACCGAACAGGTCCAGCTCGAACTCGGCCACACCCACGCCCGCGCTGAACTGCTCGGTGACACCGGCATCGGTACCACGGCGGTCCATCTGGCCGGTCACGGCCACGCCGGGCACGCGATCGGCGCGCTGCACGCGGTACTGGCCACGCGCGCGCTCGACATTGAGCACGGCCACGCGCAGGTCGCGGTTGTTCTGCAGCGACTGCTCGATCACCTGCTGCAGGCGCGCATCGGTGAAGAAATCGCGCCAGCCGACGGCGGCGACATCGGCCACCTCGCCCTGCGCGGCCTCGGCCGGCCACTGCGCAGGAATCGCCGGAGCGACGGCGGTGTTCTTCGGCGCCAGGGTGGAGCAGCCGGCCAGCGCGAGCGTGGCGGCAATGGAGAGGAACAGGGATGCACTTTTCATGGGGATCACTTCCATCGGTACTGCCGGATGGCAGGAGGCAGTGCCGGCCAGCGGCCGGCACTACCGTTTCGATAACGCCAGCCTGAGGCCGGCATGACCGTTTCAGGTCACGTCGTGGATCTGCGCTTGAACACGCGCTGCACCACCACGAAGAACAGCGGCACGAAGAACACGCCGAGCACGGTGCCGACGATCATGCCGCCGAGCACGCCGGTGCCGATCGCCTGCTTGGCGCCGGAGCCGGCACCGGTGGAGATCGCCAGCGGTACCACGCCCATGCCGAAGGCCAGCGAGGTCATCACGATCGGGCGCAGGCGGTCGCGCACGGCGTGCATGATCGACTCGATCAGGCTGGCGCCCTTTTCCAGGTTTTCCTTGGCGAACTCGACGATCAGGATCGCGTTCTTGCTGGTCAGGCCCACCGTGGTCAGCATCGCCACCTGGAAGTAGATGTCGCGCTCCAGGCCCTTGAAGGTGTTGGCCAGCACCGCGCCGAGGATACCCAGCGGGGCCGCCAGCAGCACCGCGGTCGGTACGCTCCAGCTTTCATACATCGCGGCCAGGCACAGGAACACGATCATCAGCGACAGCGTGTACAGCAGCGGCGTCTGCGAGCCGGCCTGGCGTTCCTGGTAGGACATCGCCGTCCATTCGATGCCGAAACCCGCCGGCAGCTGCTTGGCCAGCTGTTCGATCTCGGCCATGGCATCACCGGAGGCGACACCCGGGGCCGGTTCGCCCTGGATTTCCATTGCCGACACACCGTTGTAGCGTTCCAGGCGCGGCGAACCGTAATCCCAGTGCTTGGTAGCGAAGGCGCTGAACGGCACCATCTCACCCTTGTCGTTCTTCACGGACCAGAGATCGAAGTCCTCCGGCACCATGCGGAACGCCTGGTCGGCCTGCACGAACACGCGCTTGACGCGGCCACGATCGACGAAGTCATCGATGTACGAGCTGCCCCACGCCGCGGCCAGCGTGCCGTTGATCTGATCGATCGACAGTCCCAGCGAGGTCGCCTTGGCCGCGTCGATGTCGATGCGGAACTGCGGCGTGTCTTCCTGGCCGTTCGGGCGTACGTTGGCCAGCTTCTTGCTGCCTGCGGCCAGGCCGAGCAGCTGGTTGCGCGCGGCCACCAGTGCCTCGTGGCCCTGGCCGCTGTTGTCCTTCAGGAAGAAGGTGTAGCCCGAGGCGGTCCCCAGCTCCGGAATGGCCGGCGGCGGGAAGGCGAAGATGAAGGCATCCTTGATCTGGCCCAGGGCCGCCATCGCACGGCCGGTGATCGGCATCACGCCATTGTCGGCGTCACGCTCGCTCCAGTCCTTCAGCTTGACGAACGCCATGCCCGCGTTCTGGCCCATGCCGGCGAAGCTGAAGCCCTGCACGGAGAACACCGAGTCCACCGCATCCTTCTCGTTCTGCAGGAAGTGGTTTTCCAGTGCCGCGATCGATTCCAGCGTGCGTTCCTGGGTGGCACCGACCGGCGCCTGCACCAGCGCCATCAGCACGCCCTGGTCTTCATTGGGCAGGAACGAGCTGGGCAGGCGCACGAACAGCACGCCCATCAGCACGAACAGCGCCGCCACGATGCCCATGAAGCGCCACGGACGGTGGATGATGCCGCGCACGCCGCGCTGGTAGCTTTCGCTGGTGCGGTCGAAGCCACGGTTGAAGCCATTGAAGAAGCGACCGGCCAGGCCACGGTGGGCGACGTGGTGCTCACCCTTCTTCAGCGGCTTGAGCATGGTCGCGCACAGTGCCGGGGTCAGCACGATCGCCACCAGCACCGACAACGCCATCGCAGAGACAATCGTGGCCGAGAACTGCCGATAGATCACGCCGGTGGAGCCGCTCATGAAGGCCATCGGCACGAACACCGCCGACAGCACCAGGCCGATACCCACCAGCGCACCGGTGATCTGGCCCATCGACTTGCGGGTCGCTTCGAGCGGCGACAGCCCTTCCTCGGACATGATGCGCTCGACGTTCTCCACCACCACGATGGCATCGTCCACCAGCAGGCCGATCGCCAGCACCATCGCGAACATGGTCAGCATGTTCACCGAGAAGCCCAGCATCGCCAGCACGCCGAAGGTACCCAGCAGCACCACCGGCACGGCGATGGTCGGGATCAGGGTGGCGCGGAAGTTCTGCAGGAACAGGTACATCACCACGAACACCAGCACGATCGCTTCGATCAGGGTCTGCACCACGCCCTTGATCGACACGCGCACGAACGGGGTGGTGTCGTACGGGATCTCGGCCTTCAGGCCGGCCGGGAAGAAGCCCTTCATGTCTTCCAGCGCGGCATCCACACCGGCCGCGGTATCCAGCGCGTTGGCGCCGGTGGCCAGGGTGACTGCCAGGCCACTGGCCGGCTGGCCGTTGTAGCGGGTGACGAAGTCGTAGGACTCGGCACCCAGCTCGACGCGGGCGACATCACCCAGGCGCAGCTCGGCACCGTCCTGCGCACCGCGCACGATGATGTTTCGGAACTGTTCCGGGGTCTGCAGGCGCGACTGCGCGTTGATGGTGGCGTTGAGCTGCTGGCCCTTCACCGACGGCGCACCGCCGAGCTGGCCGATCGCCACCTGGGCGTTCTGCGCCTTGATCGCGGCGGTCACTTCCGGCACCGACAGGCCATAGGTATGCAGCTTGTTCGGGTCCAGCCAGATGCGCATGGCGTACTTGCCACCGAACACTTGGATGTTGCCCACGCCCGGCACGCGGCTCAGGCGGTCGACGACATTGGAACCGACGTAGTCGGCGATGTCGTTGGCGTCCATGCTGCCGTTCTCGGACACGAACGCGATGACGTTCAGGAAGCCCGAGCTGGACTTGGCCACGTTGATGCCCTGCCGCTGCACTTCCTGCGGCAGCAGCGGCATGGCCAGCTGCAGCTTGTTCTGCACCTGCACCTGGGCGATATCCGGGTTGGTGCCGCTCTCGAAGGTCAGGGTGATGGTGGCCTGGCCGTTGGACGAGCTGTTGGAGGAGAAGTAGATCAGGCCATCAAGGCCCTTCATGTTCTGCTCGATGATCTGCGTCACCGAGTCCTCGACCACCTTGGCCGATGCACCCGGGTAGGTGGCACTGATTTCCACCGCCGGCGGTGCGACGTTGGGGTACATCGAGACCGGCAGCTTGAACAGCGCCAGGCCGCCGGCGAGCATGATGATGATGGCGATCACCCACGCAAAGATGGGTCGATCGATGAAAAAGCGTGCCATGGGGTTCTCCGCTTACTTCGCGTCGCCGGCCGGGGCGGCAGGCTGGGCGGCTGCCGCCGGCTTGGCCGGTGCGTCGCCCTTCTCGGTGGCCTTGACCGGCATGCCGGGGCCGATCTTCTGCAGGCCTTCGACGATGACCTTGTCACCGGCCTTCAGGCCGTCCTCGACCAGCCACTTGTCGCCGACCGTGCGGCTGACCTTGACCGGGCGCACTTCGACCTTGTTGTCCTTGCCGACCACCATCGCGGTGGTGTCGCCCTTCGGGTCGCGGGCGATGCCCTGCATCGGCACCAGCACCGCATCGCTGCGCACGCCGCCGCCGATCACCGCACGCACGTACATGCCCGGCATCAGCAGGCCGTCCGGGTTGTCCACCTTCACGCGCAGGCCGAAGCTGCCGGTGGTCGGATCGACGCTGACTTCGGAGAACTCCAGCGTGCCCTTGTGCTCGAAGGTGCTGCCGTCTTCCATCAGGATGCTGACCGGCAGGGTCTGGTTGTCCTGCAGGCGGCCGGCGGCCAGTTCGCGGCGCAGCTGCAGCAGCTCGGCCGAGGACTGGGTCAGGTCGACATAGATCGGGTCCAGCTGCTGCACGGTGGCCAGTGCGTTGGCCTGGCCGGCGCTGACCAGCGCACCCTGGGTGACGCTGGACTTGCCGATGCGGCCGCTGATCGGCGCGGTGATGCGGGCGTAGCCCAGGGTGACGTTGGCCGCATCCAGCGAGGCCCTGGCGGCACCGACGTCGGCCTCGGCCTGCTTCTGCGCGGCGACGGCGTTCTCCAGGTCCTGCTGGCTGACCGCATCGACCTTGGCCAGCTCGGTGATGCGCTTGGCACTCAGGCGCGCGGCATTGGCGGTGGCTTCGGCGCGGGCCAGCTGGGCGCGGGCGTTGTTGGCCTGGGCCCGGTAGCTGGCATCGTCGAGCTGGTACAGCGGCTCGCCGGCCTTGACCATGCCGCCCTCGGTAAACAGGCGCTTGGCCACGATGCCATTGACCTGCGGGCGCACTTCGGCGACCAGGAAGGCATTGGTACGGCCCGGCAGTTCGCGGGTCAGGCCCACGGTCTCGGACTTCAGCGTGACCACGGTGACGTCACCCGGGCCCTGCTCGGGGGCCTGGGATTGGCCGCCGCAGGCAGCCACGGTCGCGGCGATTGCCAGCGACAGTGCAAAGGGTCGGATTCGGCTCAGCAACATGACGGAAAGGCTCTTGGAGGAAGGAATCTCAGAGGGAGCTGATATCGATGGACATTCCCCTTCCGGTGAAAGCCCGCAGATCGCGCCCACCCGGGTGGAGTGGGCGCCGGACCGGCCTGCCACGCACACGACGGGAATGATGGGTGCGAAATATACATACATGCTTGTTTGTTTGTAAACCGGTACAATTCAGCCACGTTTCACCCGCACTCGTACCCACACCCATGGCCCGCAAGACCAAAGAGGACACCCAGGCAACCCGGGAAGGCATCCTTGACGCCGCCGAAGCCTGCTTCCATGAACACGGCGTGGCCCGTACCACGCTGGAGATGATCGGTGCCCGCGCCGGCTACACCCGTGGCGCGGTCTACTGGCACTTCAAGAACAAGAGCGAGGTGCTGGCCGCCATCGTCGAGCGCGTGCACCTGCCCTTCATGCAGGAACTGGAGCGCACCTCCACCGACCAGCGCGACACCCCGGTGCACGACCTGCGCGCGGTGATGATCCACTCGTTCATCGAGCTGTCCGAGGACGAGCGCCTGCGCAAGACCATGGAGATCATGCTGCGCAGCGATGCGTCGGCGGACACCAGGGTGCTGACCGAAATGCAGCAGGCCGGATTCCGCGATGCGCTGGACCGGATGGAGCGTGCCCTGCGCCGCGCCCGCGATCTGGGCCAGCTGCGCGAAGGCGCCGACCCGAAAATCGCCGCGCGCATGCTGCACGCCACCGTGCTGGGCGTGCTGCACGGCGCGATGGTCGAACCGGAACTGATGGACCTCAAGCGCGACGGCATGCTCGCGCTGGACATGACCCTGGCCGCCTACGTGAAGGATGGTGTGTTCGTTCCCGGCACCGTCCCCGAGCCGCTGCCCGAGGCGTGAACGAGGCTGCTCCCATCACTGCGGCACCCCCTGCAAGGGCAGATCGATGATCCTGGACAACGTGGTGTGGGGCTTCATCGGGTGTGGCAGCGTCACCGAGAAGAAGAGCGGGCCAGCCCTGGCCAACACGCCGGGCTCACGGGTAGTGGCGGTCATGCGCCGCAATGCCGCATTGGCCGAAGACTATGCACGCCGCCACGCGATTCCGCGCTGGTACGCGGACGCCGATGCACTCATCGCCGATCCGGAGGTGAACGCGGTCTACGTTGCAACACCGCCCTCCACGCACATGCACTACGCATTGCAGGCGATTGCTGCGGGCAAGCCGGTCTATATCGAAAAGCCGATGGCCATGGACCACGACGAGTGCCAGCGCATCATCGCGGCCAGCGCCCGCAGCGGCGTGCCCGTGTTCGTGGCCTACTACCGCCGTGCCCTGCCCCGCTTCGCACAGGTGAAGCAGCTGCTGGACGACGGCGCGATCGGCACAGTGCGCGGCGTGCGCGCCACCCTGCACCGGCCGCATTCAGTGGATGCCGCATCGCCTGACTTCTGGCGGACCAACCCCGCGATCGCCGGCGGCGGGCGGTTCGTCGACCTGGGCTCGCATACCCTGGACCTGCTCGACCATCTGCTGGGGCCGCTGAGCGATGTGCGTGGCCTGGCCAGCTCGTTGACCGACGCCTACGCCGCCGAGGACAGCGTCTCGATGTGCTTCCGCACCGGGACGGGGACACACGGCATCGCGCAATGGAGCTTCTGCGCGTTCCGCCGCCAGGATCAGATCGAGATCACCGGCGACCGTGGGCAGCTGCGCTTTGCCACCTTCGAGGACGTTCCGGTGGAGCTGGAAACCGAAGCGGGCGTGCAGGCCTTCGACATCCCGAACCCGTCGTCGATCCAGCAGCCGTTGATCGCCTCCCTCGTCGACGAACTGCGCGGCAACGGGCACTCGCCCTCGAACGGCATCAGCGCCGCCCGCACCAGTGCAGTGATCGACCAGGTGCTGCGGGACTACCGCACCCGGCAATCGCACTGACCGCACAGGAAAAAGGCCACCTTGCGGCGGCCTTTTCTGCTGCAGTGGGCGGGGTCAGCGCCCTCGCCACGGCGAGGGATCCGACCCCACCAGGCATTACAGGATGTAGCGGCTCAGGTCCGGGTCCTGCACCAGCTCACCCAGGTGCTTGTCCACGTAGGCGCTGTCGATGGCCAGGGTTTCGCCGTCGCGGTCCGGTGCCTCGTAGCTGAGCGAATCCAGCAGGCGCTCCAGCACCGTATGCAGGCGACGCGCGCCGATGTTTTCCTGGCGTTCGTTCACCTGGAAAGCGATCTCGGCCAGACGATCAATGGCATCGGCAGTGAAGCTGACCTTGACGCCTTCGGTGGCCAGCAGTGCTTCGTACTGCTTGGTCAGCGCGGCCTTCGGTTCGGTCAGGATGCGCACGAAATCGTTCTTGCTCAGCGCACCCAGCTCCACGCGGATCGGGAAGCGGCCCTGCAACTCCGGAATCAGGTCGCTGGGCTTGGCCAGGTGGAACGCGCCCGACGCGATGAACAGGATGTGGTCGGTCTTGATCGTGCCGTACTTGGTGGACACGTTGGAGCCTTCCACCAGCGGCAGCAGGTCGCGCTGCACGCCTTCGCGCGACACGTCACCACCACCCACGTTGTCGCCACGCTTGGCGACCTTGTCGATCTCGTCGATGAAGACGATGCCGTGCTGCTCGCAGGCCTCGATCGCGGCGGTGCGGATGTCGTCCTCGTTGACCAGCTTGCCCGCTTCTTCCTCGATCAGCAGCGGGCGCGCGGCCTTGATGGTCAGCGTGCGCTTGTGCGCCTTGGCGCCGCCGCCGAGGTTGGCGAACATCGACTTCAGCTGCTGGCCCATTTCCTCCATGCCCGGCGGGGTCATGATGTCCATGCTGACGTTGGCGGCCAGGTCGAGTTCGATCTCGCGCTCGTCCAGCTCACCGTTGCGCAGCATCTTGCGGAACTTGATGCGGGTCTCGTTGTCCTGCGCCGACGGCTCGTTGCGGGCGACTTCCGGATCGAAACCAATGCCACCGCTGCGGCGCGGCAGCAGCGCATCCAGGATGCGGTCTTCGGCACGCTCTTCGGCCTGGGTGCGTACGCGCACCTTGGCCTGTTCGCGATAGAGCTTGACCGCGGTATCGGCCAGGTCGCGGATGATCTGCTCGACGTCCTTGCCGACGTAGCCGACTTCGGTGAAGCGGGTGGCTTCGACCTTCACGAACGGTGCGTTGGCCAGCGTGGCCAGGCGGCGCGCGATCTCGGTCTTGCCGACGCCGGTCGGGCCGATCATCAGGATGTTCTTCGGCATCACTTCATTGCGCAGCTCGGGCATCAGCTGCATGCGGCGCCAGCGGTTGCGCAGGGCGATGGCCACGGCGCGCTTGGCGTCGTGCTGGCCGACGATGTGCCGGTCCAGTTCCTGCACGATCTCGCGCGGGGTCATGGTGGCGGAGGAAACTTCGATCTTCGACATGGATGTGCTCACGGATTCTTTGTCGGTAGTGCCGGCCGCTGGCCGGCAACCAGGCACGCGTGCGGGGGATCATGAGGTTGCCGGCCAGCGCCCGACGCTACCCTCACAGCTCCTCGACCACCACGTTGCGGTTGGTGTAGATGCAGATGTCGCCGGCGATGCCGATCGCTTCACTGGCGATGGTGCGCGCATCCAGTTCGGTGTGCGCCATCAAGGCGCGTGCGGCCGACAGTGCATACGAGCCACCCGAGCCGATGGCGATGATGCCGTCCTCCGGCTCGATTACATCGCCGGTGCCGCTGATGATCAGCGAGGTTTCCTTGTCGGCCACCGCCAACAGGGCTTCCAGCTTGCCGAGGCGGCGCTCGGTGCGCCAATCCTTGGCCAGTTCGACCGCAGCACGCTGCAGCTGGCCATGCTTTTCCAGCTTGGCCTCGAACAGCTCGAACAGGGTGAAGGCATCGGCGGCGGCACCGGCGAAGCCGGCCAGCACCTGGCCATCACGACCAAGGCGGCGCACCTTGCGCGCGTTGCCCTTCATCACGGTGTGGCCCAGCGTGACCTGGCCGTCGCCGGCAATGGCCACGTGCTCGCCGCGACGGACGCAGACGATGGTGGTGGCGTGGAAAACGTTGGGGTTCTGACTGGGGTCCATGATGCCTCCGGGGTGACAGAACCAGAGGTGGGGACTGCGCTGCGCCCTTCAAGCCACCCGCGACCGGCTGCCGCAGGGGCAACGTTCAGCTTTCTCCGCTGCCCTCGTTGCTGCGTCGACGCTTCGCGCGCGGATGCGCGGCGTCGTAGACCTTGGCCAGGTGCTGGAAATCGAGGTGGGTATAGATCTGCGTGGTGGCGATGTCGGCGTGGCCCAGCAGCTCCTGCACACCGCGCAGGTCGCCGGACGATTCCAGGATGTGGCTGGCGAAACTGTGCCGCAGCATGTGCGGGTGCACGTGCTTGAACAGGCCCTGGCGCTGCGCCAGCTGGCGGATGCGGATCTGCACCGCGCGCTGGCTGATCGGCCCGTTGCGGCCGGGGAACACCGGCGAGGCCGGGCCGCCGCCACTTTCCGCGCGCCACGCCTGCAGCGCTTCGCGCGCCGGCCGGCCGAACGGCACCCGGCGCTGGCGGTTGCCCTTGCCCAGCACGTTCACCAACCCGCTGTCGAAATCCAGATCGCGCCAGGTCAGCGCGCAGACTTCGCTCAGGCGCAGGCCAGAGGAATAGAACAGTTCCAGCAACGCGCGGTCACGGCGGCCGAGCTCACCCTCCGGCTCCAGATCGACCAGCTGCACCGCCTCATCGGCGTCGAGGACCTGTGGCAAGCGGCGCGGTGCGCGCGGTGCCTTCAGCGTTGCTGCCGGGCTGACCTCGATACGCCCGTGCTTGAGCAGCCAGGCATAGAAGCTTCGGCAGGCCGACAGGCGGCGCTGCAGGCTCTTGGCCGACAGGCCGCGGCGGTGCTCGTCGGCAACGAACTGGCGCACGGCCTCGGCATCCAGTGCCTCCACCGCCACGCCACGCGGCTCGGCCCAGGCCGACAGCGCGTCCAGGTCGCGGCGGTAGGCGTCGAGCGTATGCGCCGACATCCGCCGCTCCACCTGCAGGTGCTGCAGGAAGGCCTGTACCGCGCTCATCGTCGTCGCAACCTGCTCAGCCCGGGAAGCGCTTCAGGCCAGTGACCAGCGCGTCGCCCATCATGCGCAGGAACAACGTCCCCATGCCCGGGTAGAAGCGGTTCGGGTCGTGGCTGCCGACCGCGATCAGGCCCACGCCCGGTAGCGGCAGCAGCGCGGTGGTCTGCACTTCCTCGCTGCGCACGCCGTACAGCACGGCATTCTTTTCCGGCTGCAGGCGGCCGCAGATCGGCTCGCCATCGTTCAGGCAATCGCGGAACGGGCCCAGCTGCGGATCATCCGCGGCAATCACCTGCAGCCAGTCGGCCTGTTCCAGCCCGGCCACTGGCGTGTGCACCACCAGCCGCACAAGGTCGCCGGCGAAGTCTTCCTGCAGCGAGGCGGCCATCGCGCGCAGGGTGTCAGCCGCGTTGTCCTGCTTCATCAGCGCCAGGGTCAGCTGGTGCGTGCGCACCGCCAGGCGCTCATTGACCTGGGCGGTCGCGCCCAGATCGGCCAACCGTCGTGCCAGCTCGCGGTTCTTCTCGCGCAGCACTTCCAGCTGGTAGCTGGCCAGCGACGCGGTCGGACCGTCGTCACGCGGCACCACCAGGGTCAGGGCCAGGTCCGGGAACTGCTTGAGGAAGCCGGGATGACGCCGCAACCAGGCAGCGACTTCATGGGCCCCGAGCTTGTCGACGGTTTCGGTCATGCGATCCACTCCCCTTCGAAGACGAATGCGGTCGGGCCCGCCATCACCACCGGCTGGCCATCGCCCGGCCACTGGATGCGCAGGTCGCCACCGGGCAGGCTGATGCGGGCATCGCGCTGCAGGCGACCGCGCTGCATCAGGGTCACCGCGGCGGCACAGGCACCACTGCCGCAGGCCAGCGTCTCGCCGACACCGCGCTCGAACACGCGCAGGCGGGCGTGGGCCGGGCTCATCACCTGGGCGAAGCCCACGTTCACCGAGCGCGGGAACGACGCATGCTGCTGCAGCAGCGCACCGACGCGCTCGACCGGTGCAGCATCGACCAGGCCCACTTCGATCACCGCATGCGGGTTGCCCATCGACACCGCGGCGAAGCGTACGCTCTCGCCCTGCAGCGGCAGCAGGTATTCCTCGCGCGCGTGCGCAAAGCCCATCAGCGGCACGTTGGCCGGCTCGAAGGCGGGCACGCCCATCGTCACCGCAAACTGCCCTTCGCCCAGCACCTTCACTTCATGGCTGGCCAGCGGGCTGTCGATGACGAATGCATCGCCCTGCGCACTGCCCTCGCGCACCAGCCAGGCGGCGATGCAGCGCGCGCCGTTGCCGCACTGCTCGGAATTGGAGCCGTCGGCATTCCAGATGCGGTACGAGGCCACCGAACCGTCCGCACGCGGTGCCTCGATGGTCAGGATCTGGTCGCAGCCAACGCCGGTGTGGCGGTCGGCCAGGCGCGCGGCCAGCTCGGGCGTGGGCGGCGCGGTGCCGTCACGCAGGTCGATCACTACGAAATCATTGCCCGCGCCATGCATCTTGCTGAAACGCAGGGCCCTGGAACCGGCCTTACTCATTCCCGCTGCCCGCCTTCTTCGCGGGCGTGGGCGCCGGCTGGGTGGCCGGTGCGGCCGGCTCCACGGTCGTGGCCGGGGTGCCGCTGCCCTGGGTCTGCGGCGCAGTCGCCTCGGTGGCGGGCTCGGCAGCGGGTTCGACGGTTTCTTCCACCGGCACCGGCTTCTGCGGCAGTACCAGCGGGCCCTTGTTGCCGCAGGCGGCGAGGAGCAGCAGCGAGGCCGCTGCCAGCGGAATCAGGATGGCGTTTCGATGGGGGATCTTCATGCCCCGAGTATAGCCATTGGCGGCTGAGCGGTTGGTGCAGGGAATCGGGTTGCCGGCCAGCGGCCGGCACTGCCGCCGGCGCTCAATCCGCGGGAGGCGGTGGCAGCGGCCGCGTCCACAGCCAGATTGCGACCACGGTCATGCTGCCGATCGAGAACCACTTCACCCAGGCGATCGGCACGCACCACAGCATGATGCCGGCGCATACCGCCATGGTGATCGTGGCCATCCACTTGCCGTAGCGGCTGACCGCCCCGTGTGCCTGCCAGTTGGCGATGGCCGGGCCGAAACGCGGATGCTGCAGCAGCCAGGTATGCAGGCGCTCCGAACCGCGCGAGGCGGCCCAGGCCGAGATCAGGATGAATACGGTGGTCGGCAGCCCCGGAACGAAGATGCCGACGATGCCGGTGCCCAGGCTGACGTACGCCAGCAGCCACCATGCCCAGCGGAAACGCACCACGCGCGGCGGCGTGGCGCTATCGCGGGGTGCAGATGGCTCGGGCAGGCTCATGGCCGCAAGGATACCGGTTCGGGGTGCCAGGCAGCGCCCGGCGCCCCTTCGCCGTTACGGCTGGGCGATGCCCAGCTGCTGCAGCACGAACGCGTACGACTCGGACAGTTCACGGTAGCGCTGGAAGCGCCCCGACTTGCCGCCGTGGCCAGCTTCCATGTTGGTGCGGAACAGGATCGGGTAGTGGCCGGTGTTGTCATCACGCAGCTTGGCCACCCACTTGGCGGGCTCCCAGTACTGCACCTGCGAATCCCACAGGCCGGTACCCACGTACAGCGCCGGGTACGCCTGCTGCTTCACGTTGTCATAGGGCGAGTAGGACAGCATGTAGTCGTAATACGGCTTCTGCTCCGGGTTGCCCCACTCGTCGTATTCGTTGGTGGTCAACGGAATGGTCGGGTCGAGCATGGTGGTGACCACGTCGACGAACGGCACCTGCGCCACCATGACCCGGTAATCCTGCGGCGCCTGGTTGGCCACCGCGCCCATCAGCAGGCCGCCGGCGCTGCCACCGGACGCGGCCACGCGATCCTTCGCCGCCCAGCCCTGTGCTACCAGGCCACGGGTGACGTCGATGAAGTCGTTGAAGGTGTTCTGCTTGTGCAGCAGCTTGCCGTTCTCGTACCAGTCGCGCCCCATCTCCTGGCCGCCACGGATGTGGGCGATGGCATACACCACGCCACGATCAAGCAGGCTGACCGCGGTCTGGTTGAAGTACGGATCCATCGACATGCCGTAGCTGCCGTAGGCGTACTGGAACAGCGCGCCCTTGCCGTCCTTCTGGTAGCCCTTGCGGTAGACCAGCGACACCGGCACCTTCACGCCATCGCGCGCGGTGATCCAGACGCGGTCGGTTTCATACTTCGACGCGTCATAGCCGATCACCGGCTGCACCTTCAGCTGGCGACGCTCGCCGGTGGCGGTGTTCAGCTCGAACACGGTGGTCGGGGTGGTCATCGAGGTGTAGACGTAGCGCAGCCACGGCGTATCGGCCTCGGTGTTATCGCCCAGGCCCATCGAATAGGCCGGCTCGTCGGCCTTCACGTAGTCGCTGCGCCCGTCCCTGAACAGCAGGCGGATGCGCTCCAGGCCCTCGGACCGTTCGGCGATGGCAGTGTACGTGTCGAACAGTTCGAAGCCTTCGATGAACACCGCATCGTCATGCGCGATCCAGTCTTTCCATTGCGCGCGCGAGGTGGCATCGGTCGGTGCGGTGACCAGCTTGAAGTTCTTGGCACCATCATTGGTGCGGATCACCCAGCGGCCGTCATGGTGGTCGGCGTCGTACTCGACATCGCGCTGGCGCGGCGCCAGCACGGTGAAGGTGGTCGGGTCGCTGGCCGGCGCGTAGCGCTCTTCCGAGGACACGGTGCTGTGCACGCCGATGGTGATGAAGCGATCGTCGCGGGTGCGGCCGATGCCCATGTAGAAGCTGTCGTCCTTCTCTTCGTAGACGACGGTGTCGGCGCTGGCCGGGGTGCCCAGCACGTGCTTCTTCACGCGCACGGTCAGCAGCGTTTCCGGATCGTTCTCGACATACAGCACGGTGCGGTTGTCGTCGGCCCAGACCAGGTCGCCGGAGCTGCCGGTGATCACATCGGGCAGCACCGTGCCGGTGGCCAGGTCCTTGAAGCGGATCGTGTACTGGCGGCGGCCGACGTCATCGTCGGCCCAGGCCAGCAGCTGGTTGTCCTGGCTGACTTCCATCGAACCGACGCTGAAGTAGCCCTTGCCGGCGGCCATCGCGTTGACGTCCAGCAGGATTTCCTCGGCCGCCTCCATGCTGCCCTTGCGGCGCGCGTGGATGGGGTAATCCTGGCCGGTCTCGAAGCGGCTGTAGTACCAGTAGCCGCGCTCGCGCGCCGGCACGCTGGAATCGTCCTGCTTGATGCGGCCGACGATCTCGTTGTACAGGGTGTCTTCCAGTGGCTTCAGCGGTGCCAGCAGCTGGTCGGCGTAGGCATTCTCTGCCTGCAGGTAGGCCAGCATGTCCTTGTTCTCGCGCTTGTCGTCGCGCAGCCAGTAATAGTCATCGTTGCGGGTCGCGCCGAACGGCGCCTTGACCACGTGCGGATGCTTGGCGGCATCCGGCGGAACGGGCGGCGTGGCGGCGGTAGCAGTCGTGGTCATCAGGCTGGCGAGCAACAGGCAGAGAGTGGACTTCATGAGATAAGGCTCCTGGCGCATCAATGCAATGGTCTTCGACGGGGTCAGATCCCTTTTCCCGAAAAGGGATCTGACCCCAATCTCGGCAATGCGGCAACCCTGCGGAACGTCATGGGTTGCGCCGGCCGGCGTACCATGGGCACATGAGCACCCCGCCCCACACGCCGGGCTACAGCCGGCGCAGCCATGAAATCGCTCCGTTCCACGTGATGTCCCTGCTGGCCCGCGCGCAGGCGCTGGAACAGGCAGGCCACGATGTGATCCACCTGGAAATCGGCGAACCGGACTTCACTACCGCCGAACCCGTCGTGCGTGCCGGCCAGGCCGCACTGGCCGCCGGCCACACCCGCTACACCGCAGCGCGCGGCCTGCCGGCGCTGCGCCAGGCGATCAGCGGTTTCTACCGCAGCCACTATGGGCTGGATGTCGATCCCGAACGCATCCTGGTCACCCCGGGTGGGTCCGGTGCGCTGCTGCTGGCCAGCAGCCTGCTGGTCGATCCCGGCCGCCACTGGCTGCTGGCCGACCCCGGCTACCCCTGCAACCGCCACTTCCTGCGCCTCGTCGAGGGCGGCGCGCAGCTGGTGCCGGTCGGCCCGGACACCGCCTACCAGCTGACCCCTTCGCTGGTGGAACAGCACTGGAATGACGACAGCGTCGGCGCGCTGGTCGCCTCACCGGCCAATCCGACCGGCACCGTGCTGTCCGCCGACGAACTGGCGGCACTGTCGCAGGCCCTGCACGCGCGGGGCGGCCACCTGGTGGTGGACGAGATCTACCACGGCCTGACCTACGGCCTGGATGCGCCCAGCGTGCTGCAGGTGGACGACAGCGCGTTCGTGCTGAACAGTTTTTCCAAGTACTTCGGCATGACCGGCTGGCGGCTGGGCTGGCTGGTGGCACCGCCTGCAGCGGTACCGGACCTGGAAAAGCTGGCGCAGAACCTGTACATCAGCGCCTCCAGCATCGCCCAGCACGCCGCGCTCGCCTGCTTCAGCGAGGAATCGATGGCGATCTTCGAACAGCGCCGGGAAGCGTTCCGCCAACGCCGCGACTTCCTGCTGCCCGCGTTGCGTGAGCTCGGCTTCCGCATTGAAGTCGAGCCGCAGGGCGCGTTCTACCTGTACGCCGATGTCAGCGCGTTCACCGACGACGCGCAGGCGTTCTGCGCGCACTTCCTGGAAACCGAGCACGTGGCGTTCACCCCGGGCCTGGATTTCGGCTTCCATCGCGCCAACCAGCATGTGCGGCTGGCGTATACCCAGCAGGTACCGCGGTTGCAGGAGGCGGTGGCGCGGATCGCGCGCGGGTTGAAGCGTTGGCAGGGATCACGTTGAGGGTTGTGCCGGCCGCTGGCCAGCAACCCGGGAATGCCTGAATGATGCGGTTGCCGGCCAGCGGCCGGCACTACCGGTAAAGAAAAACGCCGCCCTGGGGCGGCGTTTTCCGTTCTGCTTACTTGCCGCCCAACCGCTCCCACAGGAAGCTGTAGGCCAGCGCGGACATATGCGCGGCCTGTGCATTGTTGGCTGCGCCGCCGTGGCCCCCTTCGATGTTCTCGTAGTAGGTCACGTCCTTGCCGGCGTCGATCATCTTCGCCGCCATCTTGCGGGCGTGGCCCGGGTGCACGCGGTCATCGCGGGTGGAGGTCGTGAACAGCACCGGCGGGTAGTTCTTCTTCGCGTTGAACAGGTGATACGGCGAGAAGGTCTTGATGAATTCCCAGTCGCTGGTGTCCGGGTTGCCGTACTCGGCCATCCACGAGGCGCCGGCCAACAGGTGGCTGTAGCGCTTCATGTCCAGCAGCGGCACCTGCACCACCACCGCACCGAACAGCTCCGGGTACTGGGTCAGCATGTTGCCCGTCAGCAGGCCACCGTTGCTGCCGCCCTGCACGCCCAGGTGCTTGGCGCTGGTGATCTTGCGCTTGACCAGGTCCCGCGCCACCGCGGCCATGTCTTCATAGGCCTTGTGACGGTTCTGCTTCAGCGCCGCCTGGTGCCAGCGCGGGCCGTACTCGCCGCCGCCGCGGATGTTGGCGACCACGTACACGCCGCCCTTCTCCAGCCAGGCGCGACCCATGCCACCGGAATAGCTCGGGGTCAGCGAGATCTCGAAACCACCGTAGCCATACAGCAGGGTCGGGTTGGAGCCATCGAGCTTCATCGCCCTGTCGTGCACCACGAAATACGGCACGCGGGTGCCGTCCTTGCTGGTGGCGAAGTGCTGCTCGATCACCTTGCCCTTGGCATCGAAGAAGGCCGGCATGGTCTTCAGCGTTTCCGGTGCCTGGCCGATCTCGGCCAGGGCCAGCGTGGTCGGCGTCAGGTAATCGGTGGCGGTCAGCCACACCGCGTCGCTGTCATTGCTGTCCACCGCAGCCACGCCCAGCGTGCCGAAGGCCGGGGCGCCGACGAAGCGGCTGGTCTGCCAGCCGTCGGCACCCGGGGTCAGCACCGACAGGCGGTTCTTGACGTCGTCCAGCACGTTCAGCACCAGGTGGCTCTTGGTCCAGCTGGCACTGGCCAGTGAGGTGGTCGCGGTCGGGGTGAACAGCACGTCGAAGTCGCGCTTGCCGGCCAGGAAGTCGTCCAGCTTCGTCGCCAGCAGCGAACCGGACGCGTAGGTCTTGCCGCCCACGGTCCACGGATCGCGCAGTTCCAGGGTCAGCCACTGCTTGTGCAAACCCTTCTCGGCCGAGTTCGGCGCGTCGATCTTGGTCAGCGTGCCGTCGTCGCCACGCAGGTAGAGCTCGTTGTTGTAGAACGCCAGGGTGCGGCTGACCAGGTTGCGTTCGAAGCCCGGGGTGTCATCGTGCATCGCCGCGATGTACATGTCCTCCGGCTTGCCTTCGTACACCACGGTGGCCGAGGACATCGGCGTGCCGCGCTTCCACAGCTTGGCCACGCGCGGGTAGCCGGAGGTGGTCATCGAGCCGGCACCGAAGTCGGTGTAGACGAACACGGTGTCGCGATCGACCCAGTTGAGGCCGCCCTTCGACTCCGGACGGAAGAAGCCATCCTTGATCCAGGTCTTGTTGGCCAGATCGAACTCACGGGTGACGTCGGCGTCGGCGCCGCCGCGCGACAGCGCGATCAGGCAGCGGCTGTAATCCGGGCGCAGGCAGTCGGCGCCGTGCCAGACCCAGTTCTCGCCCTCGGCCTTGTTCAGTGCATCCAGGTCGAGCACGGTCTCCCACTGCGGCGAGGCCTTGCGGTACTCGGCCAGGGTGGTGCGGCGCCACAGGCCGCGCTCGTGCTGCTGGTCCTTCCAGAAGTTGTAGTAGTAGTCACCGATCTTCTGCACGCCGGGAATCTTGGCGTCGGAGTCGAGCACCTCGCGGATGCTGGTCTCCATCTGCTTGAAGGCCGGGGTCTGCGCCAGGCGCGCCTCGGACCTGGCATTCTGTTCCTTGACCCAGGACAGTGGCTTGTCGCCGGTGACGTCCTCCAGCCAGGCGTAGCGATCGGTGTCTTCAGCGGCCACGGCGGTCCCCACCGAGGCAGCGGTCATCATGCCGGCCAGCAGGCAGGCGGAAGCGAGTCGTGACATTGCAGCTCCAGGCAGTCATAAGCCGGGGAACGCTAGCACGGAATGTCGCGGCCTCCCCCGTGTCGAAGGTCAGGCCGTGGCCGCCGGACCGCGCCGGCCGCGTGCGGCGGAAGCCGGCCGACGGCGCGCCTGTCCACCGGTACGCCGCGCCCGCCATCGCCATGACGGGTGCGGCAGCGGAAAGCGCAGCAGCGCCCACCAGGCCGCGAGCGGCATGCCCACCAGCCACATCGGCAGCCAGCCCAGCCATGCGCTGCTGCCACGCGCCGCCGGCCAGACCAGTACCAGCGCCAGCCCAGCCAGGGCCAGCTGCCGCACGCCGCGCAGCAGGCGCGGGTCGGCGCGTTCGATGACGCGTTCAGTTGCAGGGCGACGGACGGAACGAGCGTTCATGGGGGCTTCTCCGGTAGACAATGCAACACAGCTTGGGCAAGCCCCTTCTCACAGGATGCGACACCATTGACGGATCGCGTGCACACAGTCGACCATGCGCGTGCAAGCCCACTGGAGCCCGCTCCCGCATGACTTCGATCCGCCCGTTCTGCGCCGTGCTGCTGGCTCTGTCCCTGGCAGGTCCTGCCATGGCCGCCAGTGAGCCGCCGTCGCCCCGCGCCAGCGCCACCGACGCGGCCGACCCGGGGGCGCCGATCGACCTGAAGCGCTTCATGGGCACCTGGTATGTGATCGGCCGCGTGCCGAACTTCATCGAACGCGGGCATGTCGCCAGCGTCAACGAGTACGAGCTGCGCGACGAGCACAAGGTCGCCATCACCTACCGCTACCGTGATGGCTTCGGCGAACCACTGCAGGAAATTCGCGCACGTGCCAGCGTCGATCCGGACAGCGGCAACCATGGCTGGCGAACCTGGTTCTATCGCGTGGTGCCGACCCATTCGCGGGTACTGGAAGTGGCCCCGGACTATTCATGGGCACTGATCGGTTATCCGGGCCGCGAAATGGCCTGGATCTTCGCGCGCAAGCCGGACATGGACAAAGCCCTGTACAAGGAGCTGGCCGAGCGCCTGCGCGACGAGTACGGCGTGAACACCGACAAGCTCAAGCGCGTGCCTCAGCATCCGGAACAGGTCGGCAAGCTGGGCTACGAAGTACCGAACGCGCGTTGACCGCACGTGGAATTGCCGGCCAGCGGCCGGCACTACCGTTTTTTTCCCGGCAATCGGGTAGAGCCGGCCGCTGGCCGGCTGCCGCCCGGCATTCTGTTACTTGCGGCTGTAATGCGCGACCAGGCGGTCGCCGAGCATCTGCAGCAGCTGCACCAGGACCAGCAACAGGACCACGGTGACCAGCGCCACGTCGGTGTGCGAACGCTGGTAACCATCGCGGAACGCCAGGTCGCCGAGGCCACCGGAACCGATCGCACCGCCCATCGCGGTGAAGCCGATCAGGGCCACGGTGGTGACCGTCGCCCCGGCGATCAGCCCCGGTCGTGCTTCCGGCAGCAGCACCCGGGTGACCAGCTGCCAGGTGGTGGCGCCCATCGCCTGGGTCGCCTCGATCACGCCACGATCCACTTCGCGCAGCGCGGTCTCGACAAGGCGCGCGTAGAACGGCGCCGCGCCGATCACCAGCGGCACGATCGCGCCGCGCACGCCCAGCGAGGTACCCATCAGGAACAGCGTGACCGGGATCAGCACGATCATCAGGATGATGAAAGGCACCGAGCGCAGCAGGTTCACCACCAGAGCCAGCACGCCATAGGCAAACGGCCGGCGCTTCATCTGCGGCGCCCCGAACAGGTACAGCAGCACGCCCAGCGGCAGGCCGATGGCCAGGGTCAGCGGCAGCGAACCGAGCAGCATCAGCAGGGTGTCAAGGGTGGCCTGGCCGATGTCGGCCCACTTGCCCGCATCCAGGTGACGGAAGAAACCGCCGGCAGTGGCGATGATCATCGACGCAGCTCCTCGACATGCACGCCGGCAGCCACGAAGGCAGCCTGCGCGGCGGACTGGTCACCGCCCACCAGGGCGACCACCAGCTGGCCATAGGGGGTATCCTTGATCCGGTCGATACGGCCGGACAGGATGTTGTAGTCGACCCCTGTCTGGCGCGCGACGCTGCCCAGCAGGGGTTCGTAGGTGTCGCCGCCGAGGAAGGTCAGGCGCACGATGCGCCCGCCCACCACGTCGAAATCGCGGTGCAACGCCCCTTCGTCCACGTGCTCCGATTCGCTGACGAACCGCCGCGTGGTCGGGTGCTGCGGATGCAGGAACACCCGGGTAACCGGACCGGTCTCGACCATCTGGCCAGCATCGAGCACGGCCACGCGGTCGCAGACACGGCGGATCACGTCCATCTCGTGGGTGATCAGCACGATGGTCAGGCCCAGCTCGCGGTTGATCTTCGACAACAGCGACAGCACCGAGGCGGTGGTCTGCGGATCCAGCGCGCTGGTGGCCTCGTCGCACAGCAGGATCTGCGGGCGGGTCGCCAGCGCACGGGCGATGCCGACACGCTGCTTCTGGCCGCCGGACAGCTGCGCCGGATACTTCTGCGCATGCGCTTCCAGGCCCACGGTCTGCAGCAGCTCGGCCACGCGCGCGTCGATCTCCGCCTGCGGCGTGCCGGCCAGCTCCAGCGGGAAGGCGACATTGCCAGCCACCGTGCGCGACGACAGCAGGTTGAAGTGCTGGAAGATCATGCCGATGCGCCGGCGCAGCGTGCGCAGGCCGTCCGCGTCCAGTGCGGTGACATCCTCGCCACCGATCAGCAGCCGGCCACCGCTGGGTTCTTCCAGGCGGTTGATCATGCGGATCAGGGTCGACTTGCCGGCGCCGGAATGGCCGATGATGCCGAATACCTCACCGGCCTCGATGGTCAGGTCCAGCGGTTGCAGCGCGCTGACTTCGCGGCCGGCAACGGCATAGGATTTGTGCAGGCGCTGGAACTCGATCACGGGCGTGGCTCACCGGCTGGGTGACGGAAGGGGGCGTGCAGCCTACCAGCGCAGGCGGTCGCGCGCCCGCGCCATGGGCCAGAATGTTATTCCTTTTGGTTCTAAGCCGCCCGCGCCGACGTGTTGGCAGGGGCTCTGACCCCATTCCCAGGCCCAACCGGCTCAGGGATGGTCCAGCGGCTTAGGTGGCTGCACCCGGTTCAGGCGCTCACGATGCAGCAGGTACAGTCCCGAAGCCACGATGATCGCGGCGCCCACCCAGGTATAGCCATCAGGCAGCTGGCCCCAGAAGGCCAGATCCCAACCGATCACCCAGACCAGGCCACTGTATTCCAAGGGCGCGATCATCGAGGCCTCTCCCAGCTGGAACGCCTTGGTCAGGGCGATCTGGCCCAGCGCCCCGGCCAGGCCCATGCCGGCGATCAGCGGCGCATGCGCCAGCTGCAGCGGCACCCAGCCGGGAAGGGACAGCAGGCCGGCACCGATGGCCATGATCACCAGGAACCAGACCACCATCGACTGCGAGGTATCGGTGCGGGTCAGCAGGCTGACCGTGATCGCCGCCACGGCATAGGCGGTGGCCGCAGCCAGCACCATCAGGCCGGGCACCGAGATGAAACCGTCCACGCCCGGCCGCAGCACCACCAGCACGCCGACCAGGCCGATGCCGATGGCGACCCAGCGCCGTGGCCCGACCCGCTCGCCCAGCAGCGGTACCGACAAGGCGGCGATCAGCAACGGGGCGACGAAATAGATGGTGTAGGCGGTGGACAGCGGCAGGTCGCGCAGGGCGAACACGAAGCAGCCGATCATCGCCATGCCCAGCGCGCCACGCAGCAGGTGCAGGCCCCAGCGACGCGGCACCAGCGAGCGCGGGCCGGCGCTGGCCAACACCCAGACCAGCACGAACGGCAACGAGGCCGCGCCGCGCAGGAAGGTCACCTCCAGGGTCGGATAGCTGGCCGACAGCTGCTTCATGCCAGCGTCCATCAGCGAGAAACAGGCGACCGCAGCGACCATCCAGGCCACCGCACGCGAAGGGGAGCGTTGCACGTTCATGGCCCATTATCGCCCGGTCGTCGCTTTCTGTAGAGCCGAGCCCACGCTCGGCTGCTCTTCACAAAGCCGCCGAGCGTGGGCTCGGCTCTACAGGGGACGGGCATGCGGGCCCTCGCGATAGAATGATCGCCACTGAAACCTGCGGAGCACCGCCCATGCCTTCCTTCGACGTCGTGTCCGAAGTCGACACCCACGAGCTGACCAACGCCATCGACCAGGCCAACCGCGAACTGGCCACCCGCTTCGACTTCAAGGGCGTGGACGCAAAGTTCGAGCGCGACGGCGATGTCATCAACCAGACCGCGCCGACCGAGTTCCAGCTCAAGCAGATGAACGACATCCTGCGTGCTCGCCTGGCCGCACGCGGCATCGACGTGCTCAGCCTGGAGTTCGGCGACATCGAGACCAACCTGGCCCAGGCCCGGCAGAAGATCACCGTCAAGCAGGGCATCGAGCAGAAGATCGCCAAGAAGATCGCGGCGGCGCTGAAGGATGCCAAGCTGAAGGTGGAAAGCCAGATCAACGGCGACAAGCTGCGCGTGCAGGGCAAGAAGCGCGACGACCTGCAGGACGCCATCGCCGTGCTCAAGGCCGGCAAGTTCGAGCTGCCGCTGCAGTTCAACAACTTCCGCGACTGAGGCATCCGCCGGGCATGCCCCGGCGCTGCCAGCGGCAGGCACGACGGCGCGTTGCCAACGACGCGCCTACAATGGCGGCCCCGCCAGCCGACGTGCCCGCCATGACCGATTCCCCCCTGCCCACCGATGACCCGATCGCTGCCACCCGCCTGTGGCTGGAGCGCATCGTCATCGGCCTGAATCTGTGCCCGTTCGCCAAGGCGGTGTATGTGAAGGACCAGGTCCGCATCGTGCTCAGTGATGCGACCACGCCGGAAGCGCTGGTTGAGCAGCTGGCCGAGGAACTGGTGCTGTTGCGCGATACGCCGGCCGAGCAGATCGATACCACGCTGATCGTGCATCCGCAGGTGCTGACCGATTTCCTCGACTACAACGACTTCCTCGACAACGCCGATGCGGCGATCGAGGCACTGGACCTGCAGGGGATCCTGCAGGTGGCCAGCTTCCACCCGGACTACCAGTTCGACGGCGTGGCAGCGGACGACGCCAGCAACTACACCAATCGCGCGCCCTTCCCCACCCTGCACCTGCTGCGCGAAGACAGCGTGGCGCGCGCAGTGGATGTCTATCCGGACCCGGACGTGATCGTCGAGCGCAACATCCAGACCCTGGACCGCATCGGCGTGGACGGCTGGCATCGCCGCCTGCGTGGCGAAGACCTGACGTGAGCACGGTGCCGCCGATTGCCGCATGGCCGGCCGCGCCGCTGTCGGGCAAGGTGGTGCTGGTCACCGGCGGCGCCAACGGCATCGGCCGTGGCATCGCACAGGCCGTGCTCGGTGCCGGCGGACGCGTGCTGATCGGCGACCTGGACGTGGAGGCCGGCGAGGCGTGCCTGGCGGAATGGCAGCGTAGTGGCGAGGCCGCATTCCAGCGCCTGGACATCACCGACGAAGCCAGCGTGCGCGACTTCATCGCCGTGGCCCTGCGGCGTTTCAGCCGTATCGACGGGCTGGTCAACAACGCGGGCATCGCCGGACCGCATGGCACGCAGCTGCAGGACATGGACTGGGACGAGTGGCAGCGCCGCCTGTCCTCGCTGCACGGTGCCTTCCTGTGCAGCAAGCACGCACTACCGGCGCTGACGGCCAGCGCCGCCGGCGCAATCATCAACATCGCCTCGACCCGCGCCTGGCAATCCGAAGCGCACAGCGAGGCCTATGCTGCGGCCAAAGGCGGGCTGGTGGCGTTCACCCATGCGCTGGCGATCAGTGCCGGCCCAACGGTGCGGGTCAACAGCATCAGTCCGGGCTGGATCGGCACCACGGCCTGGCAGGCTCCCTCGCGGCGACACGCACCGGAGTACTCGGCCATCGACCAGGCACAGCACCCGGTCGGCCGGGTCGGCCGCCCCGAGGACATCGGCGCGCTGGCGGTGTACCTGCTGTCGTCGCTGTCCGGCTTCAGCACCGGCCAGGACTTCATCGTCGACGGCGGCATGACCCGGAAGATGATCTACGCCGAATAGAAAAAGGGGACGGAGGGGATTAAGTCGTTTGTGCACAAACGACTTAATCCCCTCCGTCCCCTTTTTTTCGCTTACGCCATGCCCGAGTGCCGCAGCAGCGCGTCGATCTGCGGCGCGCGGCCGCGGAAGGCCTTGAAGTTCTCCGCCGCCGGGCGGCTGCCACCACGCGACAGGATCTCATCGCGGAAGCGTGCACCGGTTTCAGCCAGTGCCTGCGGCGCTTCCTCGAACGCGGCGTAGGCATCGGCGCTGAGCACTTCGGCCCACTTGTAGCTGTAGTAACCCGCGGCGTAACCACCGGCGAAGATGTGGCTGAACTGGTGCGGGAAGCGGTTCCAGACCGGCGGGTGGTTCACGGCCACTTCCGCGCGCACTCGGTCCAGCAGTGCCAGCACGCTGTCCTGCGCCGGTTCGAACTGGCTGTGCAGCAGCATGTCGAACAGGCCGAACTCCAGCTGGCGCACCGTGGCCATGCCGCTATGGAAATTGCGCGCCGCCAGCATGCGCTCGTACAGCGCGCGCGGCAGCGGCTCGCCACTGTCCACGTGCGCGGTCATGCCCTGCAGGTGGTCCCATTCCCAGCAGAAGTTCTCCATGAACTGGCTGGGCAGCTCCACCGCGTCCCATTCCACGCCGTTGATGCCGGCCACGCCCAGTTCGCCGATGCGGGTCAGCAGCTGGTGCAGCCCGTGGCCCATCTCATGGAACAGCGTGGTCACTTCATTGTGGCTGAAGGTCGCCGGCCTGCCGTTGGCGCCCCGGCCAAAGTTGCACACCAGGTAGACCAGTGGCGTCTGCACGCTGCCGTCGCCACGCACGCGACGGTTGCGGCAATCGTCCATCCACGCACCGCCGCGCTTGCCCTCGCGTGCGTACAGGTCCAGGTAGAACTGGCCGACCAGCGCGCCCTGCGCATCGACCAGGCGGAAGAAGCGCACGTCTTCGTGCCACACCGGTGCGCTGTCTTCCTGCACATGCAGGCCATACAGCTGCTCGATCACCGAGAACAGGCCGCCCAGTACCTTCGGTTCGGTGAAATACTGCTTCACTTCCTGCTCGGAATAGCTGTAACGCGCCTGCTTCAGGCGGTCGGCGGCGAACGCCAGGTCCCAGGCCTGCAGGTCATCGATGCCCAGCTGCTCGCGTGCGAACTGCTCCAGCTCGGCGCGGTCCTTGGCCGCGAACGGCTTGGCTCGCGCGGCAAGGTCACGCAGGAAACCCAGTACTTCGGCCGGGTCCTGCGCCATCTTGGTCGCCACCGAGTAATGGCCGTACGAATCGAAGCCGAGCAACGCGGCCAGTTCGGCGCGCAGGGCAAGGATACGGTCGATGTTGCCACTGTTGTCCAGCGCGTCATCGCCGAACTCCGATGCACGCTGCGCGCTGGCACGGTACAGGATCTCGCGCAGGTCGCGGTCTTCAGCCCAGGTCTGCACCGGCAGGTAGCACGGCATCTGCAGGGTCAGTTTCCAGCCGGTCCTGCCGTCCTTCTCTGCCGCAGCGCGCGCGGCAGCCTTCACGTCTTCCGGCAGGCCCAGCAGTCGCGCTTCGTCCTCGATGTACAGCGACCATGCATCGGTGGCGTCGAGCACGTTCTGCGAGAACTTCGCCGACAGCGCCGACAGTTCCTCCTTGATCGCCGCAAAGCGCTGCTGCGCCTCAGGTGCCAGCTCGGCACCGCCCAGGCGGAAGTCACGCAGCGTGTTGTCCAGCACCTTGCGCTGGGCTTCATTGAAATGCGCCGCCTCCGGGCTGGCGGCCAGTGCCTGGTACTGGCGATACAGCGCCAGGTTCTGGCCCAGCGCGCTGGCGAAACGGGTCACCCGCGGCAGGTTGCCGTTGTAGGCCTCACGCAGTTCCGGGGTGTTGACCACCCCCTGCAGGTGGCCGACCAGGCCCCAGGCACGCCACAGGCGCTCGGTGGCGTCATCCAGCGGGGTGACGAAGGTGTCCCAACGCACCGGCTGCACCCGCTCGGCTGCGCTGACGGCGGCTTCGGCCTCGGCCAGCAGCACATCCAGCGCCGGCGCGACGTGCTCGGGGCGGATCGCGTCAAAGCGCGGCAGTCCGGAAAAGTCGAGCAGGGGGTTGGCAACGGTCACGGCAGATCTCCAGGGAACGGGCCCGGCGGGCGGGCAGCTTCCCAGATATGGCGCTGACAGGCGCGGCTGACAAGGGGGCATGCGCCGGCGTTCACGTCGGCCTGACGGCCGCGCACCGAAGCTCTGGCTGCGGGGGAGTCCGCAGCGGTACTTACCGAACGAGGCCCTACATGGAAGGTCTGGCTGCAGTGGCATCCATCTCACCGGCGCGCTCGCTGGCGCTGTCCGCCAGCCCGGCAGAACTGGCCTGGATCGCCGCGCTGTGCGATGCCGGCGACGACGCCCCCCGCCATTTGGAGCAGCTGCAGGCGGTATTGCAGCAGGGCGGCACGTTCAACGATGCCCAGGAGTGGTACCCGTTCGAGGTGATCGAGCGCGGCGCCAGCCAGTTGCAGCTGGGCCACGAGCGCGAGTTCGTGATCTGCGTGCTGCTGTGGCTGCAGGCATTGGCCCAGGGACGCGCCAGCATCCTGGACCCCAGCCTGCACCTGGATGACCGCGCGATGGACATCGAGGCGTTGCCTGATGCGCTGCGCGATGCGGTGCTGGATGCGTTCACCGCAGCGGGGTATTGAGACGCCCCGGCGACCGGGTGGAGTCGACTGTGGGTCGACTTTCACGCGCAGCGCGGGATTCTGGCGACCTGAACGTGGAGCAGTGGACCAACAGTCGACGCTACCCAGCCGATGCACAGCCGGCCGTGCGTTGCCGCGTTACAACGCTTCCAGGCTGCACCACGGCAGTTCGGGCAACCCCTGCCCGGCCACCGCCGCCGCCAGCTGCGCATCGGCGCCGTCGACATCGATCCCCTGCCGCCCATACCACGCCGGGTCGTAATAGCTCTGCGCATAGCGCTCGCCACTGTCGCACAGGATGCTGACGATGCTGCCCTGGTGGCCCGCCTCACGCATCCATTGCGCGGCCTGCAGCACGCCGATGAAGTTGGTGCCGGTGGAGCCACCGACACGGCGGCCGAGCTGGCGGCTGACATGGCGCATCGCGGCCAGGCTCAGCGCATCGGGCACCTTCACCATCGCATCGACACTGGTCGGGATGAAACTCGGCTCCACCCGTGGCCGGCCGATGCCTTCCACGCGCGAGCCACCGCTGCAGGTCAGTCCACGCCAGTCCTGTTCACCGGCCACGGCAGCCTTGTAGCCGTCGAAGAACACCGACACTTCCGGGTCTGCGCAGAGGATGCGGGTGTCATGCCGGCGGTAGCTGACATAACGGCCCAGCGTGGCGGCGGTGCCGCCGGTACCCGGGCTGCACACGATCCATTCCGGAACCGGGCTGGGCTCTTCGGCCATCTGCTTGAAGATGGATTCGGCGATGTTGTTGTTGGCACGCCAGTCGGTCGCCCGCTCGGCATAGGTGAACTGGTCCATGAAGTGGCCGCCGGTTTCGCGGGCCAGCTTTTCCGAATCACAGTTGAGGTCGCAGGCGCGCTCGACCAGGTGGCAGCGGCCCCCGTGGAACTCGATCGCCGCGATCTTTTCCGGCGAGGTGGTGGCCGGGATCACCGCAATGAACGGCAGGCCCAGCAGGCGCGCGAAATAGGCTTCGGACACGGCGGTCGAGCCACTGGAGGCCTCGATCACTGGCCGGCCCTCGCGCAACCAACCGTTGGCCAGCGCGTACAGGAACAGCGAGCGCGCCAGCCGGTGCTTGAGGCTGCCGGTGGGATGGCTCGACTCGTCCTTCAGGTACAGGTCGATGCCCTCGAACCCGGGCAGCGCCAGCGGGATCAGATGGGTATCGGCGGAACGGTTGAAATCGGCTTCGATCTTGCGGATGGCGGCGGCCACCCATTCACGCTGCGACATGGCGGGCAATCGTTATCAGGACGGAACGGTGCGATCCGGCCATTGTACGTCGCGGTGCCGTCAGGTGCGGGCCGGTAGAATGGCGCCATCCGGCCGGCAACGGCCCCGTCTGAAGGACCTCCCCCATGACCATTCCCGCCCTGCGCGATGTCCCCGGCGTCGCCGCCCAGGCCCCGGCCGAAACCAGCGGCTTCGTGTTCAACCACACCATGCTGCGGGTGAAGGACATCACCGCCTCGCTGGACTTCTACACCCGCGTGCTGGGTTACCAGCTGATCGACAAGCGCGACTTCCCGGACGCCCAGTTCAGCCTGTACTTCCTGGCCTACGTGCCGGCCGGCGCAGTGGTGCCGGAAGACGACAGCCAGCGCCGCCTGTGGATGGCCGGCCTGCCGGGCGTGCTGGAACTGACCCACAACCACGGTACCGAAACCCAGGCCGGTGCGGTGTACCACGACGGTAACAGCGACCCGCGCGGCTTCGGCCACATCTGCGTGTCGGTGCCGGACATCGAGGCCGCCTGCCAGCGCTTCGAGGACCTCGGCGTGACCTTCCAGAAACGCCTGACCGACGGCCGCATGAAGAATCTGGCCTTCATCAAGGACCCGGACGGCTACTGGGTCGAAATCATCGCCAACTGACAAAAAGGGGACGGAGGGGATTAAGTCATTTCTGGCACTATTGGCCGGAAGCGACTTAATCCCCTCCGTCCCCTTTTTTGCGAGGTTCGTATGGAAACGATGGAACTGCACCGCGGCCGCCTGATCGACCACATCCAGCTGGTGGTGCGTGACCTGGCCGCCAGCCGCCGCTTCTACCAGGCGGTGTTCGACACCATCGGCATCCCGATCGCCGGCGAAGGCGATGATTACTTCTGGGCCGATGAGCTGTTCATTTCCAGCGCCAGCAGCGAGGCCGCCGCCGGCCAGCTGACCGGCCGGCACCATCTGGCCTTCCAGGCCCGCGACAGCGCCACCGTCGATGCCTTCCATACCGCCGCGATCGCCGCCGGCGGCACCGACAACGGCGCGCCGGGCGAACGCCCCTACCACCCGGGCTACTACGGCGCCTTCGTGCTCGACCCGGACGGCAACAACATCGAAGTGGTCTATCACGGTCCTGCGAACTACAGCGCCGACTCGGTAAAGGTCACGTTCTGATATCACCGAAGCCGTGAACGAAGAAGCCGGGCAATGCCCGGCTTCCCTGCTTCCAGCGCTGCAGCCCTCAGTGGGCGGCCATGTAGATGTCCTGAAGCACGGCCTTTTCCAGTTCCAGCTCGCCCAGCAGGTTCTTCACGATATCGCCCAGGCTGAGGATGCCGACCAGCTGGTTGCCGTCGGTCACCATCAGATGACGGCGCCGCGAGTACGTCATCAACGACATGGCCTGCTTCAGCGTCGCGTCCGGCGCAATGCCTTCCAGGCCGGTGGACGGCAGGCTGGAGATCACCCGGCGGCCGGCCTGCGGGCCGTCGTCGGCCAGGGTACGCACGATGTCCTTCTCGGAAATGATGCCGACCGGGGCATCGTCCTTCATCACCACCAGCGCAGCGATCCTGTTCGCGCTCATCTTGTGGGCGGCGGCACCGATGGTGTCCTCGGCGTCGATGGTGATGACAGCTTCTTTCTTGGATTGCAGGAGTTCGCGGACGTTCATTCTTGTTTCCTGGTGCAGGTCACTGAAGTCAAAAAAGTGTGCTCTTCCGATACGCCCCCTCCCCGGGAACAGACCTTTCAGCGCACGTCTGGCGCACCCGCCCGCCGCGTGGAATGGATCGGCAGGCGATGTGCTGCAACGCGAACGAGGTGGGCTCAACCGCTCAACCCGGACCTCGGTCAAATCGATTCTACGACTGCGACCATCGGTCACTACCGGCATCGATAGGACAGTTCGTCGTGGGAACCAACCGACGATCCAGAGAATGGCACCGCGGCTGAAACCGCCGCTGAATACAGCCAATGCCACGCATTAAAGAATGATTGCCTGCTGCCGATGGCGGACAGAACACCCGGCGGCTGTCCCACTTGGCATGGCCAACCACGCAAACGAAAGGGGCCACGCGGGCCCCTTTTCGCATGCAGCATTCAACGGATCCGGGAGTGTTACTCCACCGTCACGCTCTTGGCCAGGTTGCGCGGCTTGTCCACGTCGGTGCCGCGTGCCAGCGCGGTGTGGTAGGCCAGCAGCTGCACCGGAATGGTGTGCACGATCGGGCTGAGCACGCCGGCATGGCGCGGCGTGCGGATCACGTGCACGCCTTCGGACTCATTGAAGTTGCTGTCCTGGTCGGCGAACACGAACAGCTCGCCACCACGGGCGCGCACTTCCTGCATGTTCGACTTCACCTTCTCCAGCAGGCTGTCATTGGGGGCGATCACCACCACCGGCATGTCCTCGTCCACCAGCGCCAGCGGGCCATGCTTCAGCTCGCCCGCCGGGTAGGCCTCGGCGTGGATGTAGGAAATCTCCTTGAGCTTGAGCGAGCCTTCCAGCGCGATCGGGTAATGCAGGCCACGGCCCAGGAACAGCGCATTGGACTTGCGCGCGAAGCGTTCGGCCCACGCCGCGATCTGCGGTTCCAGATTCAGCGCGTGCTGCACGCTGCCCGGCAGGAAGCGCAGCTGTTCCAGGTAATCCGCTTCCTGCGCCGCGTCGATGCGGCCATGCAGCTTGCCCAGCACCACGGTCAACTGGAACAGCGCGGCCAGCTGGGTGGTGAAGGCCTTGGTCGAAGCTACGCCGATCTCCGCGCCCGCGCGGGTGTAGCAGACCAGCTCGCTGGCGCGCGGAATCGCGCTTTCCGGCACGTTGCAGATCGACAGCGTGTGCTTGTGTCCAAGCGCCTTGGCGTACTTCAGCGCCTCCATCGTATCCAGCGTTTCGCCGGACTGGGAGATGGTGACGATCAGGTGCTTCGGGTTGGCATACGCGGCCCGGTAGCGGTACTCGCTGGCAATCTCCACGCTGCACGGCAGGCCGGCGATGGCTTCGATCCAGTAGCGCGCGGTCAGGCCGGCGTAGTAGCTGGTGCCGCAGGCAATGATCTGCACGCCCTCGATGCCCGACAGCACCGCTTCGGCATTCTTGCCGAACAGCTCGGCCGGGAAACCACCGGCGTCGATCGCCGCCTCGATGGTGTCGCCCAGCGCGCGCGGCTGCTCGTGGATTTCCTTCTGCATGAAGTGGCGGTACGGGCCAAGCTCCAGCGATGCCAGCGACACGTCGGACAGGTGCACATCGCGCTCGACCGGCCGGTCATGCTCATCGAAGATGCGCACGCCATCGCGACGGATCTCGGCGGTGTCGCCCTCTTCCAGGAAGATCACCTTGCGGGTGGCCGAGATCACCGCCGAGACGTCGGAGGCGACGAAGTTCTCGCCCTCGCCCAGGCCCACCAGCAGCGGGCAGCCCATGCGCGCGCAGACGAAGCGCTCCGGCTCGGCGCGGCTGACCACGGCCAGCGCGTAGGCGCCGGTCAGCTCCTTCACCGTGTGCTGCAGCGCCACCAGCAAGTCATCGCCGCCCTTCAGGTGATGATGGATCAGGTGCGCGATGACTTCGGTGTCGGTCTGCGACTCGAAGGTGTAGCCCAGCGCGCGCAGCTTCTCGCGCTGCTCTTCGTGGTTCTCGATGATGCCGTTGTGCACCAGCGCCACGCCGTGGCTGATGTGCGGATGCGCGTTGGCCTCGGTGACGCCGCCGTGGGTGGCCCAGCGGGTGTGGCCGATACCCAGCACCGCATTGAACCCTTCGGCCTCGGCCGCCGTGGCCATTTCCGACACGCGACCGGTGCGGCGGACACGACGTACTTCGGGGCGCTCGGCGTGATCGATCACCGCGATGCCCGAGGAGTCGTAACCACGGTACTCAAGCCGCTTCAGGCCTTCGATCAGCACCGGCACCACGTCGCGATCGGCGATTGCACCCACGATTCCACACATGTCACGCGTTTCCTTGAAGACGATCGGCGCATTCTAGCCCGCGTGTCCGGCTTCCCCCTCCTGTCCGCTTAATGAAAGTGTCCGGAAAGGTGTCCGCGGACACCCGGACACTCCAGCGGCCCGCCCAACCTGTTGAACTGAAAGGAAATAAAGTTGGCACGCTACGTGCTTGGTACTGGCTACCACCGTCAGGCACGCACCCGATGATCCGCGACACTTCCGCACAGGACCAGATCGTTTCCTCCGCCCCGGCCGGCGCCACCCGCGTCAACTGGCAGCGCTACCGCTGGCCGGCGCTGGGCGCCATCGTGCTGCTGGCCGGCATCGGCTGGGCCGTGCATGCCTGGTCCAATGCCAGCCGCTCCTTCGACAGCAGCCGGGTGCGCATCGCCGAAGTGAAGCGCGGCGACCTGGTCCGCGACATCGCCGCCGACGGCCGGGTGATCGCCGCCAACAGCCCGATCCTGTACGCCATCTCGGCCGGCACCGTGGACCTGAAAGTGGTCGCCGGTGACGTGGTGAAGAAGGGCCAGGAACTGGCGGTCATCGACAGCCCGGAACTGCGCAGCAAGCTGGCCCAGGAACAGGCCACCCTGGCCGGCCTGGAAGCCGAGGCCAGCCGTGCCGCGCTGGACGCCACCCTGGCCCGCGCCAAGTCGCGCAAGGAAACCGACCAGGCCACCATCGAGCGCCAGGCCGCCGACCGCGACCTGCAGCGCTTCCAGCGCGGCTACGACGGCGGTGCGGTGCCACAGATCGACCTGGCCAAGGCCAAGGACTCGCTGAAGAAGGCCGACATCACCCTGGCCAACGCCACCACCGATGCGCGCCTGCAGAGCCAGGGCGCCGACCTGGATGCCCGCAACAAGCGCCTGCTGGCCGACCGCCAGAAGGCCGTGGTGGCCGAAGTGCAGCGCCAGGTCGACGCACTGACCCTGCGCGCACCGTTTGACGGCCAGGTCGGCCAGGTGCAGGCGGTCCAGTCCACCAACCTGGCTGCCAACGCGCCGGTGCTGGGCGTGGTCGACCTGTCCAAGTTCGAGGTCGAGATCAAGGTGCCGGAGAGCTTCGCCCGCGACCTGGCGATCGGCATGCCGGCGCAGCTGACCGGCGGCAATGGCAAGCCGTTCCCGGGCGAGATCAGCGCGGTGTCGCCGGAAGTGGTCAACGGCGAGGTCAACGCCCGCGTGCGCTTCGCCAGCGCGCAGCCGGAAGGCCTGCGCCAGAGCCAGCGGATGTCGGTGCGCGTGCTGCTCGATACCCGCAAGGACGTGCTGAAGGTCGAGCGCGGCCCGTTCGTCGAACAGGGCAATGGCGTGGCCTACGTGATGGATGGCCGCACCGCGGTGCGGCGTCCGGTGGAACTGGGCGTCAGCAGCCTGGGCGAAGTGGAAATCAAGTCGGGTGTGCAGCCGGGCGACCGCATCGTGGTCTCCGGCAGCGACCTGTTCAAGGACGCCGAACGCGTCTCCGTCAACTGATACCTGATACCTGAATCCTGGAGAGAGGACACCCCATGTACATGCTCGAAATGCGTTCGGTCGCCAAGGTCTTCCGCACCGAACAGGTGGAAACCCACGCGTTGCGCTCGCTGGAACTGCAGGTCAAGGAAGGCGAGTTCGTCGCGGTCACCGGCCCGTCCGGCTCCGGCAAGACCACCTTCCTCAACATCGCCGGCCTGCTGGAAACCTTCACCAGCGGCACCTACCTGCTTGACGGCCAGGACGTGAGCACGCTGGGCGATGACGCCCGCAGCCGCCTGCGCAACCAGAAGATCGGCTTCATCTTCCAGGGCTTCAACCTGATTCCCGACCTGAACCTGTTCGACAACGTCGACGTGCCGCTGCGCTACCGGAAGATGAGTGCCAACGAGCGCCGCGAACGCATCGAGAAGGCGCTCACCCAGGTCGGCCTGGGCTCACGCATGAAGCACTACCCGAACGAACTGTCCGGCGGCCAGCAACAGCGTGCGGCGATCGCGCGTGCGCTGGCCGGCAGCCCGCGCCTGCTGCTGGCCGACGAACCGACCGGCAACCTGGATACGCAGATGGCCCGCGGCGTGATGGAACTGCTGGAGGAGATCAATGCCGCCGGCACCACCATCGTGATGGTCACCCACGACCCGGAACTGGCCGCGCGCGCGCAGCGCAACGTGCACATCGTCGATGGCCAGGTGACCGACCTGGTGCGCGAACCGGTGCTGGCTACCCCGCCGCGCCACATCGTTGCCGTCAACGAGTGAGGGCACTCCCATGTTCGCCTACTACACCCGATTGGCGGTACGCAGCTTCCGCCGCAACAAGATCCTGACCGCACTGATGGTGGTCGCCATCGCGCTCGGCATCGGTGCCTCGATGACCACGCTGACGGTGTTCCACGTGCTGTCCGGCGACCCGATTCCCGGCAAGAGCGACCAGCTGTTCTACGTGCAGGTCGATCCGCGCCCGCGCGGCGGCTATACCCCGGGTGAGGAGCCTGAGGAACAGATGACACGGCGCGACGCCGAGACCCTACTGCGCGAGAAGCGCGGCATCCGCCAGGCGATGATGAGCGCGGGCGGCGGCACGGTGGAACCGGAGCTCAGCACGCTCAAGCCGTTCTCGGTGGATACGCGCTGGACGTCGGCCGATTTCTTCCCGATGTTCGACGTGCCGATGCAGTACGGGCGTGCCTGGAACAGCAGCGATGATGACAATCGCAGCCGGGTGGTGGTGCTGTCGAAAGCGATCAACGACAAGCTGTTCCAGGGTGCCGACAGCACCGGTCGCGAGATCCGCCTGAGTGGCCATTCACTGCGGGTGATCGGCGTGATGAAGAAGTGGAATCCCGAACCCCACTTCTTCGATCTGACCACCGGCAACTACGGCAAGGATGAAGACCTGCTGGTGCCGTTTTCCACTGCGATGGACCTGGAGTTCGGCAGCAACGGCAACATGAACTGCTTCGGCGAGAATCCGGATGGCAGCAGCAACTCGATCAACGCGCCCTGCAGCTGGATCCAGTACTGGGTGGAGCTGGATCCGGCCAAGGTCGAGGACTACCGCAGCTACCTGGCCAACTACTCGGACCAGCAGCGCGCAGCGGGCCGTTTCGAGCGCCCCACCAACGTGCGCCTGCGCCCGGTGATGGAGTGGTTGACGTTCAAGAATGCCGTGCCCAGCGACGTGCGCCTGCAGATGTGGCTGGCATTGGGCTTTCTCGGCGTCTGCCTGGTCAACACGGTGGGCCTGCTGCTGGCGAAGTTCCTGCGCCGCAGCGGCGAGATCGGCGTGCGCCGCGCCCTCGGTGCCAGCCGTGGGCAGATCTTCCTGCAATGCCTGGTTGAAGCCGGTGCGATCGGCGTTGCCGGCGGCGTGCTCGGCATCGGCCTGGCCCTGCTCGGCCTGTATGCGGTGCGCCAGCAACCCGTGGACTACGCGAGCCTGGCCCACCTGGACGGCAGCATGCTGCTGCTGGCCATTGGCCTGACCCTGTTCGCCAGCCTCGCCGCTGGTTTCCTGCCCGCCTGGCGCGCGATGCAGGTTACCCCGGCCATCCAGCTCAAGTCGCAGTAAGCACGAGTACGAGGACCTCCCATGGATATCCGCCCCATCCTCAGCACCCTGCGCCGGCACAAGACAGCCGCCGCCCTGATCGTGCTGGAAGTCGCCCTGACCTGCGCCATCGTCTGCAATGCCCTGTTCCTGGTCACCCAGCGCGTTGAACGGATCAGCCAGACCAGCGGCCTGGCCGAGAACGAGCTGGTGTTCGTCCGGGTCAGCGGCATCGGCAAGCAGACCAATGGCCAGGCCCGCACCCAGGAGGACCTGTCCGCCCTGCGCGCCGTTCCCGGGGTCACCGCCGCCGCGAAGGTCAACCAGCTGCCGTTCCGCCCGAACTCCTCCAATACCAGCGTTTCGCTGAAGCAGGAACAGGAACGTCCGACCGCCTTCGTCACCATGTACATGTTCGGCGAAGGTGGACTGTCCACGCTTGGACTGCAGCTGACCGCCGGCCGCGACTTCCAGCCCAGTGAATACAGCAACGTCGAGGATGCACAGAAGAACGCCTCCACCAATACCGCCTCCTCGGTGATCATCAGCCGCACGCTCGCCGACAGGCTGTACCCCGGCGAGAACGCACTGGGCAAGACGTTCTACATGGGCAAGCAGCCACTGCACGTGGTGGGTATTGTCGCGTCATTGGCCACGCCCACCGATTACAACAACAACACCACGCTGTCGATGGTGCTGCCTGTGCGGACCGATTTCACCCAGGGCCCGTACGTCCTGCGCACCGCTCCGGAACGGCGCGAGGAAGTACTCAAGGGCGCGATCGCCGCGCTTGAACGCAACGACCCCAACCGGCTGGTGCGCGAGAAGCTGACCTATGAGGCGCAGCGCAATGACTACTTCAAGAACGACAGGGCCATGGTCGGGCTGCTGATCACGGTGTGCATCTCGCTGCTGGTGGTCACCGCACTGGGCATCATCGGCCTGGCCAGCTTCTGGGTGCAGCAGCGCAGCAAGCAGATTGGTATCCGTCGCGCGCTCGGCGCGACGCGTGGGCAGATCCTGCGCTACTTCCAGACCGAGAACTTCCTGCTGGCCACGCTGGGCATCGTGCTGGGCATGCTGGCCGCCTATGCGATCAACCTGGCACTGATGAACATGTACGAGCTGCCGCGCATGCCGCTGCACTACCTGCCGCTGGGCGCACTGCTGCTGTGGGTGCTTGGCCAGATCGCGGTGTTCGGGCCGGCCCGGCGCGCGGCAGCGGTACCGCCTGCGGTTGCCACGCGGGGCGCATGAGATGCGTATCCGCTGGATGCTGATGATGATGCTCCTGCCACTGCCGGCACTGGCCGGCGGTGGCAGCTCGCAGACACTGGAGTGGCGCCAGGACGATGCGCGCCTGGCATTGCGTTCGAGCGAAGGCCAGGTGCGCGTGGAAGCCGCCGGTCCGGAAGCCCGCTTCGGCGTGCGCAGCGGCGATCGCATCCTGCGGGTGGATGACACCACCGTACGCAGGATCGAGCATCTTGCCGAGGCCCTGCGGCGTTCAAGCGCCGCCAGGGCCTATCTCCTGCTGCAGCGCGACAGGCAGGAACTGACGGTCGCGGTGGACGCCGCTGCCTGGCGCAGGGCGCTGGTCGCTCCGCCTCCGCCAGCACCGCCACCGCCGCCGCCCCGACGCTGAGCCCGCCGCCCCGACGGCTACGGGTTTGGCTATGCTTGATGGGTGGCGCCGGGCTCTCCCGGCGTATGGACACGAACACGGCTCCATCGGCGCCGCCCATCCCTTTCTGCAGAACCGCTTGATGCCTTCGATCCTGATCATCGACGACAACGCCAGTGTGGGCACTGCACTGGACGTGCTGTTCTCCCTGCACGACATCGACACCCTGCAGGCGCAGAGCCCGGCCGAGGGGCTGGCCCTGCTCGAGTCGCAGCCGGTCGACCTGGTGATCCAGGACATGAACTTCAGCGAGGACACCACCTCCGGCGAGGAGGGCGAAGCGCTGTTCGCACAGATCCGCGCACGCCACCCGGACCTGCCGGTGATCCTGCTGACGGCCTGGACCCACCTGAGCAGCGCGGTGGACCTGGTCAAGGCCGGCGCCGCCGACTACCTGGCCAAGCCCTGGGACGACCGCAAGCTGCTGACCACGGTCAACAACCTGCTGGAGCTGTCCGAGGCGCGGCGCGAACTGGACCGCCGCCGCAGCCGCGAGCTGCGCCAGCGCAATGCGCTGGAAGAAAAGTACGACCTGTGCGGTGCGGTCTTCGCCGATCCGGCCAGCGAGCGCGTCATCGCCCTGGCCTGCCAGGTCGCGCGCTCCGAGCTGCCGGTGCTGATCACCGGTCCCAATGGTGCCGGCAAGGAGAAGATCGCGCAGATCATCCAGGCCAATTCACTGGTGGCCAAGGGCCCGTTCATCACGGTCAACTGCGGCGCGTTGCCGTCGGAGCTGATCGAGGCCGAACTGTTCGGTGCCGAGGCCGGCGCCTACACCGGCGCCAACAAGGCACGCGAGGGCAAGTTCGAAGCCGCCGACGGAGGCACGCTGTTCCTGGATGAGATCGGCAACCTGTCGCTGGGCGGGCAGATGAAGCTGTTGCGCGTGCTGGAAACCGGCCGCTTCGAGCGCCTGGGTTCCAATCGCGAACGCCAGGTCAAAGTCCGCGTGGTCAGCGCGACCAATGCCGACCTGCCGGCGATGATCCGCGACGGCACGTTCCGCGAAGATCTCTATTACCGCCTCAATACAGTGGAACTGGTACTACCGCCGTTGGCCGAGCGCGCGGGCGACATCGTTCCACTGGCCGAGCGTTTCCTGACGGCCGGCAAGCCGCTGTCCAGTGCCGCCAGTGCCGCCCTGCAACGGCACCCGTGGCCGGGCAACGTGCGCGAACTGCGCAACGTGATCCAGCGTGCCGAACTGCTGGCGACCGGCAACCGCATCGAGGTGGCCGACCTGAACCTGCCGCGCACCGCACCGGCGCCACGCCCCGCACCGAGCGCTGGCAACGATCCCGACCGCGAGCGCATCGAGGACGTGCTGGCACGCAACCACGGCGTCATCGCCCAGGCGGCTGCCGAACTCGGCCTGAGCCGCCAGGCCCTGTACCGGCGCATGGACCGCCACGGCATCCCACGCGAATGAAACGGCGCTCGTTCACCTTCCGCCTGTTCCTGCGCCTGCTGCCGGTGCTGGCGCTGGCCGCTGCGCTGCCGTGGCTGCTGGCGTATTGGATGAACCATGGCTGGGTGGTGACCACGGCGTCGGCCGTGATCCTGCTGGCGTTGATGTGGTGGACCCTGCGCCGTGCCACCGCACCGGTGCGCTCGCTGATGCGTGCACTGTCCGGCACCACCAGCAGCTACCGCGACGGCGAGTACAACTTCGGCGTGTACTGGCCGGGCAACGACGAACTGGGCGACCTGGTGCAGGCGCACCGCGAGCTGGGCGATGTGCTGCGCGAACAGCGGCAGGGCCTGGTGCAGCGCGAACTGCTGCTGGACACCATGGTGCAGAACACGCCGGTGGCCATGCTGCTGATTGCCTCCGGCGGCGATGGCATCGCCCGCGTGGTGTTCTCCAACCTGGCTGCGCGCAAGCTGCTGCATGGCGGCTGGAAGCTGGAAGGCCAGCGTCTGGAAGAGGTGCTGGAACAGGTGCCGGTGGAGCTGCGCGATGCCATCGCCCGTGGCGGCGACAGCCTGTTCGCGGTGCATGCCGAGGGCGAGGACGGCGACGAGGATGACGAACAGGTCTACCACCTGTCGCGCCGCGCCTTCCAGCTCAACGGCCGTCCGCACGACCTGCTGCTGGTACGCCTGCTCACCGCCGAACTGCGCCGCCAGGAAGTGCAGACGTGGAAGAAGGTGATCCGGGTGATCAGCCACGAGCTCAACAACTCACTGGCACCGATCGCCTCGCTGGCCCACTCCGGTGGCGTGCTGGTGCAGCGCGAACGCTTCGACCGGTTGCCGGAGATCTTCACCACCATCGAGGACCGCGCACGCCACCTGGAAGGCTTCATCCGTGGCTATGCACGCTTCGCAAAGCTGCCGCAGCCGCAACTGCAGACCGTGCACTGGGCGCCGTTCCTGTCCAGCCTGCGCCAGCAGATCCCGTTCACCATGGAACGCGAGCCGGACGAGGACCTGAGCAGCCGCATCGACATCGCGCAGTTCGGGCAGGCATTGCTGAATCTTCTGAAGAACGCGCATGAAGCCTGCGCCGAGGCCGATCCGCCCAACGATGACGTACAGGTGCAACTCACGCGGCTGCCGCAATGGCTGCGCCTGGACGTACTGGATCGCGGCAAGGGCATGAACGAGCAGGTGCTGCAGAACGCCTTGATGCCGTTCTATTCGACCAAGCGCAACGGCACCGGCCTGGGGTTGGCACTGACGCGCGAGATCGTGGAAGCGCACGGTGGCCGCGTGTCGCTGCAGAACCGCGGCGATGGCGGGTTGTGCGTGTCGATCCTGTTGCCGGTGGGTTGAGCGGGCCGATCGGGTAGATCCACGCCATGCGCGGATGTGCCGACCAGGGCCGGCACCTACCAGGTCCGCCGCATCGCCACCCGCAGGTGCATCGGAAACCCGAGCGCAGCCTCTTCGGCCATGACGGCGCGCAGGCCGTCGTTCCACTCAGCCTCAGGCACTACGTCGAACCCTTCGCTGGCATAGAAGGCTGCATTCCATGGCACATCGCTCAAGGTGGTCAGCACCGCTGCAGCAAAGCCGGTGGCCCTGGCCTGCGCCAAGGCGTGCCGCAGCAATGCACGGCCATGGCCACGACGCGCGTGCGCCGGGTCCACATCCATCTGCAGGACATGGAACTCGCCCCCCAGCTCGCCGCCCAGCAGGTAACCGGCAATGTCGCCGCCGGGGCCGTCCACAACCCACAACTGGCCCCGCTGAAGGCCGTCCTGCAGCGTCGGCAGATCCAGGCCGTGGCCGGCAAATACCGGATGGGCTTCGTGATCCTTCAGCAGTTCGCCGGCACGCTGTTCAATTGCCGGCAGCACGCCGAGCTCGTCGGCATGCGGAATACGTGGCTCAGGACTTCTTGACCGGGCGCTTCCAGCCATCGATGGTTTCCTGTCGTGCGCGGGCCAGTGTCAGCTTGCCGTCCGGGGCGGTGCGGGTGATGACCGAACCGGCAGCGATGGTCGCGCCCTCGCCGATCGTCAGCGGCGCCACCAGCGAACTGTTGGAACCGATGAACGCGTTGTCGCCGATGGTGGTGGTCGACTTGTTCACGCCGTCGTAGTTGCAGGTGATGGTGCCGGCACCGATGTTCACCTTGCTGCCGATCACCGCATCACCCAGATAGGTGAGGTGGTTGGCCTTGCTGCCGACGCCGAGGGTGACCTTCTTGGTTTCGACGAAGTTGCCGACGTGCACGCCATCGGCCAGCACGGTACCTGGGCGGAGGCGCGCGAACGGACCGACCAGCGCCGCGCCTTCGGTGACCACACCCTCCAGATCACAGTGCGCGCGTACTTCGGTACCGGGGCCGAGAGTAACGTCCTTCAGGCGGTTGAACGGACCGATGGTAACGCCGTCGCCGAGCACGATGTTGCCTTCGAGAACGACATCGACATCGATCAGCACGTCACTGCCCACGGTGACGGTGCCACGGATGTCGAGTCGTGCCGGGTCGCGCACGCGTGCACCCTGTGCGCACAGCGCACGCACGGCGCGATGCTGCCAGGCACGCTCCAGCTGCGACAGCTGCCAGGGATCGTTTGCCCCCTCGGCTTCCTGCGCGTCGGCCACCAGCGCCATTTCGGCCGGGGTGTACTCATGCGCGGCAAATGCGAACACGTCGGTCAGGTAGTACTCGCCCTGCGCATTGCGGTTGGACAGCTGCGACAGCCAGCGGCGCAGCGCGGTCGACTCCGCGGCGATGATGCCGGTGTTGATCGTGCGCACGCGCAGCTGGTCGTCGGTCGCGTCCTTCTGCTCGACGATCGCTCCCACCTTGCCTTCGGCATCGCGCAGCACGCGGCCGTAACCGGTCGGGTCATCAACCTCGGCGACCAGCACCGCCAACCGCCCCGGCTGCGCCAGCAGATCGCGCAGGGTCTGCGCGCGGATCAGCGGTACATCGCCGTACAGCACCAGCACCTGCACGGCATCCGGCACCTGCGGCATCGCCTGCGCCACCGCGTGGCCCGTACCCAGCTGCTGCGCCTGTTCAGCCCACTGCAGGTCGGGCTGGTCGGCGAACTGTTGCCGCACCGCCTCACCGCCATGGCCGTAGACCACATGGATGGCCGCCGGTTGCAGTTCGCGGGCCGCATCGATCACGTGCGCCAGCATCGGTTGGCCGGCGATCGGCTGCAGCACCTTCGGCAGCACCGACCTCATGCGCTTGCCGGCGCCGGCGGCGAGGATGATGACGTGCAGGGCTTGGGTCATGGGAACGGCAGTCCGTGGTTCGTTGCCGACGATTCTAGAGCGTACGCCGTTAACATGGGCATCCCTCCTCCTTCACCATGCCGATGAGCCTTGTCCGCCAGGGAAGCGCCTACCTCGTGATCGGGCTCGTGCAGCTGCTGGTCGATTGGCTGGTGTTCGTGGTCGCCACCGCGCTTGGCATGCCGGTCGCACCGGCCAACGTCGCCGGGCGCCTGGCCGGCATGCTGCTGGGCTTCTGGCTCAACGGCCGCTACACCTTTGCCGAGGCCGGCACCCACAAGCTGGGCTGGAAGCGCTTTGCACGCTTCTTCGGGCTGTGGCTGCTGCTGACTGCGGCAAGCACGTTGCTGGTGAGCCTGGTCGACCACGCGCTGGGCCTGCAGTACACCTGGCTGGCCAAGCCACTGGTGGAAGGCGGGCTGGCGTGCGTGTCGTTCCTGTTGATGCGCTACGTGGTGTACCGCTGATCGCGGTCAGCGGTCAGCGATCACCGTCACGGCGCAGGCGCAGGCGCGCTCCCAGTCCCTCACGCCACAGCTGCAGCGCGCTGTAGCGCAACCGCACCTGATGCTGCCCGGCCGGCACGCACAACGCATGGAAGAGGCCATTGCCGCGCAGCAGCGGCAGTACCTGGCCATCCTCGAGCTGCGCCTGCCAGCCACGACCGGTGGTTTCGTTGATCACCACCCATGCTGCATGGTCGGCCACCACCGTCAGCTCGATGCGTCCCGGCTGGTAGCGCAGCACCTGTACCGTGGCCTCGCCGGCATCCTGTTCGGCACAGTGGCTGCTGGCGGCTGCCGGCAGCCATAGCTGCCGGTTGAAATCGGTCTGGTTGAACAGCGGCGCAGGCGGTAGACGCTCCTCATGGCGGCGCACCTGCCGCGGATTCAGCACCCGTGGCAGCACGCTGTCACGTCGCGCAAGTTCCACCTGGTCGCCCTGCGCGCTGGAGCCCGGGAACGGCTCCTGGGCCAGCAGCCAACGCACGCCCAACAGGTCGTACAGGGGAGCAGCGGTGTCTGGCATCCAGGCAGTGGGGACCTTCTGCTGGAAGGTATCCACCGGCTCGCCCGGCATCCCGGTCATCTGCAGATAGTCGCTTGCCAGCAGCGGGTTGTAGCCGTTTGCCAGCGCAATGGCATGCACCGCCGCGCCGTTGGTGAGTCCGCCGATGCCGAAGACCACCGCGCGCTCGGGTATGCCGATATGCCGCTCTGCCGCCAGCAGCGCATAGGCGCGCTGCGCAGGACCCGCACGATCGGCGGTGAGCACCGACTTTGTGCCGCTGCCCGCGTTGAACCTGGTGCCGACGTTGAACAGCAGCAGGTCCAACAGCACCAGCGCCAGCACCCAGCGCGCAGGTGACTGGTGGCGGCGCAGCACCCACACCGCGGCTACGCCCAGCGCGGCGCTGACCGCAAGCCAGGCGAAAGCGAGCGGATGACCATGATCGATCGCCAGCCACGCAGCGCACGCACCCAGCACTGCGACGATTGCCACGGACACCCGATGCAATCGCAATGGCTGCCGCTGCAGGGCAACCTGCAGGGCACTGGCACCGAGCCACGCCGCCGCAGGCACGGTAAGGAACAGCGCATCGGATGGGCGCCGGAACAGGTCCAGCCCCGGAAGCCAGCCAAACAACCAGGGGAACAGCGGCGTGGCGCCACCCACCGCGACCATGATCGCCAGCGTCAGCGCACACAGCGCGACGCGCGTCGCCGCCGGCTTGCGCCGCAGCACCTCACCGCCCCAGAGCAGCCACAGCGCCAGCGGCACTGCCCCCACATAGAGGTAATCGGCGCTGATATCACCGAAGGCCCAGCTGTCGCCGCGCCCCTGCGAGAACACGTTGCCCGACAGCAGTGTCACCAGTGTCTGCCAGTGGATGGCACCCGGCAGCGCGGCTTCCAGCGTCAGGCCATTGCGATTGGTCTGGTCCAGCCAGGCCAGCGTGGACAGCCACTGCGGCGCACTGACACCACCGGCGAGAATGGCCACCACGCCCAGCTGCCACAGCAGGCGCATGCGCTGCCCCTGTGCCAGCACGACAGCAGCCACGGCGTAGATCACGCACGTGAGGATGATGAAATAGGTGACCTGGGTCAGTTGAAGCGCACACATCCCGCCGGCCACACCGGCCAGCAGGATGTCGCGCATCCGTCCCCGCCGGCGGACCTGCTCCAGGCCCAGCCACAGCCAGGGCAGCAGGCAGTAGCTGATGGTCATCGGCGTGTGCTGCAGGCGCGACGCGGCCACGCCACCAAACATCAGCGTGAGTGCGAACAGCAGCTGCGCCGGCGGCGGCATGCCCTGCACGCGGCTCAACCGCAGTGCACCCAGGCCGCCTGCCAGCACATGCAGCAGCACCACCACCGTGAACAGGTGCAGGGAGCCCGGCGCCAGCAGCATCGGCAGCAGCATCGTCGGCTGCAGCGTCATCATCTGCGGATCGGCCACCTGCGGGTAGCCACCGTAGAGATACGGATTCCACCAGGGGGCCTGCAGGTGACGCAACTGCTCGGCACTGAAACTGACCGCCGGGAAGAACTGCTGCACGGCATCAAAGGGAATGGTCTTGATGCCACTGAGCCATGGCAGGCACAGAACGATCCACGCAATCAGGAACACGCCTGCCGGTGTGCGCCACGGCCGCTGCCAGCTGCCGCCTTCAATCGCTGTCGAGTAGTGCTGCATTCCCTGCTCCTGTGGCGAACAAACAAAAACGCCGGCAGCTAGCCGGCGCTTGTGCTTGATGACGCGCGAACCTCAGTGCTTGAGATTCTTGCGCAGGCGCTCCAGCGCCTGCAGCTGGACGACGGCTTCGGCCAGCTTCTGCTGGGCTTCAGCCACTTCCATCGCTTCGCCGCGGTTGGCCAGGATGCGCTCGGCTTCTTCCTTGGCCTTGCGGACCGAGGCTTCGTCGATGTCCTGCGCGCGGATCGCGGTGTCGGCCAGCACGGTCACCACCTGCGGCTGCACTTCCAGGATGCCGCCGGAAATGGCGAAATCCAGCTGCTCGCCGTTCGGCGTGGTCACCACCACCTTGCCCGGCTTCAGGCGGGTGATCAGCGGCGCGTGCTTGGGCGCGATGCCCAGTTCGCCCAGCTCACCGGTGGCCACGACCAGGGTCGCTTCGCCACGGAAGATTTCCTGCTCGGCGCTGACGATGTCGCAACGGATCGTGCTCATGCAAATCTCTTCGCTGTTCGCGGCGGCGCAATGCCGCCGTGGGGGTCCACCGGCGCGGGCGGTTGCCCGGCGCCGGCGTCAGGTCAGGCAGGATCGCTCCCGCCCGTCCCGGATCAGGCCTTCTCGGCCATCTTCTTGGCCTTCTCGACCGCTTCTTCGATGCCGCCGACCATGTAGAACGCCTGCTCCGGCAGGTGGTCGTACTCGCCATCGACGATGGCCTTGAAGCCACGGATGGTGTCCTTCAGCGGCACGTACTTGCCCGGCGAACCGGTGAACACTTCGGCCACGTGGAACGGCTGGCTGAAGAAGCGCTCGATCTTGCGGGCGCGCGACACGGCCTGCTTGTCTTCTTCGGACAGTTCGTCCATGCCCAGGATGGCGATGATGTCCTTCAGTTCCTTGTACTTCTGCAGGGTCTGCTGGACGCGCTGGGCGGTGTCGTAGTGCTCGTGGCCGATGACCAGCGGATCCATCTGGCGGCTGGTGGAGTCCAGCGGGTCGACGGCCGGGTAGATACCCAGCGAGGCGATCGAACGCGACAGGGTCACGGTCGAGTCCAGGTGGGCGAAGGTGGTCGCCGGCGACGGGTCGGTCAGGTCGTCCGCGGGAACGTAGACGGCCTGGATCGAGGTGATCGAACCGTTCTTGGTCGAGGTGATGCGCTCCTGCAGGACGCCCATTTCCTCGGCCAGGGTCGGCTGGTAACCCACGGCGGACGGCATGCGGCCCAGCAGTGCCGACACTTCGGTACCGGCCAGGGTGTAACGGTAGATGTTGTCGACGAACAGCAGGACGTCCTTACCCTTGCCGTTTTCGTCCTTCTCGTCGCGGAAGTACTCGGCCATGGTCAGGCCGGTCAGGGCGACGCGCAGACGGTTGCCCGGCGGCTCGTTCATCTGGCCGTACACCATCGCCACCTTGTCCAGGACGTTGGAGTCCTTCATTTCGTGGTAGAAGTCGTTGCCCTCACGGGTACGCTCACCCACGCCGGCGAACACGGACAGACCGCTGTGCGCCTTGGCGATGTTGTTGATCAGTTCCATCATGTTGACGGTCTTGCCGACGCCGGCGCCGCCGAACAGGCCGACCTTGCCGCCCTTGGCGAACGGGCACATCAGGTCGATGACCTTGATGCCGGTTTCCAGCAGCTCGGTGGCCGGGGACTGGTCTTCATACGACGGCGCAGCGCGGTGGATTTCCCAGTTGTCGCTGGCAGCGACCGGGCCGGCTTCGTCGATCGGACGGCCAAGCACGTCCATGATGCGGCCCAGGGTGCCGGCGCCGACCGGCACCGAGATGCCACGGCCGGTGTTGACGGCAACCAGGTTGCGCTTAAGGCCGTCGGTGGAACCGAGGGCGATGGTACGCACCACGCCGTCGCCCAGCTGCTGCTGGACTTCGAGGGTGATCTCGGTGTTTTCCACCTTCAGTGCGTCGTACACCTTCGGCACCGATTCACGCGGGAATTCGACGTCGACGACCGCGCCGATGATCTGAACGATCTTGCCCTGACTCATTGCTGCATCCTCTAATGTGTGCTTTGAACGAACGCGGTCAGACTGCTGCCGCGCCGCCGACGATTTCGGAGATTTCCTGGGTGATCGCTGCCTGGCGCGCCTTGTTGTAGACGAGCTGCAGGGTGCCGATCAGCTTGTTGGCGTTGTCGCTCGCCGCCTTCATCGCAACCATGCGTGCCGCATGCTCGGAGGCGACGTTTTCCAGCAGTGCCTGGTACACCAGCGACTCGATGTAACGCGTCATCACGTGCTCGAGCACGGTCGCGGCATCGGGTTCGTACAGGTAGTCCCAGTCGTGGTGAGCGACCTGCTTCTCAGCCGGCGGCAGCGGCAGCAGCTGATCGAAGCTGGCCTTCTGCACCATGGTGTTCACGAAGCGGTTGTAGACCAGGTACACGCGGTCGATCCTGCCTTCGGTGAAGGCGTCGAGCATGACCTTGATCACACCGATCAGCGATTCCAGCTTCGGCACGTCGCCGATGTGGGTCACGCTGCCGACCATGTTGACCTTCACGCGGCGGAAGAAGGTCGAAGCCTTCTGGCCGATGGTCACCAGGTCCACTTCGGCACCCTTGTCCTGCCATGCCTTGGCTTCGCCCAGCATCTTGCGGAACAGGTTGTTGTTCAGGCCGCCGGCCAGACCGCGATCGGAGGAGATCACGATGAAACCGACCCGCTTGACCTGCTCGCGCTCGACCAGGAACGGATGCTGGTAGTCGGTGCTGGCCTGGGCCAGATGACCGATCACCTGCTTCATCGCCTGCGCGTACGGACGCGAGGTCTTCATCCGATCCTGCGCCTTGCGGATCTTGGAGGCCGAGACCATTTCCAGGGCGCGCGTCACCTTGCGGGTGTTCTGCACGCTCTTGATCTTGGTTTTGATTTCGCGTCCGCTTGCCATCTCTTGTTTCCCGTGGCGCGGGGCTGATGCCCCGCGTTGTTCAACCGTTTGTCATCTGGTCCAGCGGAGCCAGCGGCTCCGCTCTACAGGACCGCGATTACCAGCTGCCGGTGGTCTTGAACTCGGCGATGCCCTTCTTGAAGGCACCTTCGATGTCGTTGTCCCAACCGCCGGTGGCGTTGACCTTGCTGATCAGCTCGCCCTGGGTGTTGGCGAAGTGGGCGTGCAGGCCTTCTTCGAACGCCAGCAGCTTGTTGACCGGCACGTCGTCGAGGTAACCCTCGTTGACGGCGTAGATCGACAGCGCCTGGTTGGCGATCGACATCGGCGCGTACTGCTTCTGCTTCATCAGCTCGGTGACGCGCTGGCCACGCTCCAGCTGCTTGCGGGTCGCTTCGTCCAGGTCCGAGGCGAACTGCGCGAACGCAGCCAGCTCGCGGTACTGGGCCAGCGAGATACGGATGCCGCCCGACAGCTTCTTGATGATCTTGGTCTGGGCCGAGCCACCGACGCGCGACACCGAGATACCGGCGTTCACGGCCGGACGGATGCCGGCGTTGAACAGGTCGGTTTCCAGGAAGATCTGGCCGTCGGTGATCGAGATCACGTTGGTCGGAACGAAGGCGGACACGTCGCCGGCCTGGGTCTCGATGATCGGCAGCGCGGTCAGCGAACCGGTCTTGCCGGTGACCTTGCCTTCGGTGAACTTCTCGACGTATTCCTCGGACACGCGGGCAGCGCGCTCGAGCAGACGGGAGTGCAGGTAGAACACGTCACCCGGGTAGGCTTCACGGCCCGGCGGACGCTTCAGCAGCAGCGAGATCTGGCGGTAGGCAACGGCCTGCTTGGACAGATCGTCGTACACGATCAGCGCGTCTTCGCCGCGGTCCATGAAGTACTCACCCATGGTGCAGCCCGAGTAGGCGCTGATGTACTGCATGGCAGCCGATTCGGAAGCGGTCGCGGCCACCACGATGGTGTGGGCCAGCGCGCCGTTCTCTTCCAGCTTGCGCACGATGTTGGCGATGGTCGACGCCTTCTGGCCGATCGCAACGTACACGCACTTGATGCCGGTGCCCTTCTGGTTGATCACCGCATCGATCGCCATGGCGGTCTTGCCGGTCTGGCGGTCACCGATGATCAGCTCGCGCTGGCCACGGCCGATCGGGATCATCGAGTCGACCGACTTGTAACCGGTCTGCACCGGCTGGTCGACCGACTTGCGCCAGATCACGCCCGGAGCAACGCGTTCCACCGGAGCGGTCAGGTCGGTGCCCAGCGGGCCCTTGCCGTCGATCGGCTCGCCCAGCGCGTTCACGACGCGGCCCAGCAGTTCCGGGCCGACCGGCACTTCCAGGATGCGGCCGGTGGTCTTGGCGACGTCGCCTTCGCGCAGGTGCTCGTAGTCACCCAGGACCACGGCGCCGACCGAGTCGCGCTCCAGGTTCAGGGCCAGGGCGAAGGTGTTGTTCGGCAGTTCGATCATTTCGCCCTGCATCACGTCGGCCAGACCGAAGATGCGCACGATGCCGTCGGACACGCTGGTCACGGTGCCTTCGTTGCGCGATTCCGCGGCCAGCTTGACCTTCTCGATGCGGTTCTTGATCAGTTCGCTGATTTCGGAGGGGTTGAGCGTGGTTGCCATCGTCAAGTCCTAGTGCCGGCAGCGGGGCCGGACGTTAAATGAATTCAGTTAGCGAGCGCGGTCTGCAGACGGGCCAGCTTGCCCTTCAGCGAACCATCGATGACCACGTCGCCGGCGTCGATCACGGCGCCGCCGATCAGCGAAGCATCGACCGCGGTGGTCACGTCGACCTCGCGGTTGAAGCGCTTGCGCAGCGCAGCCTTGATCGCGTCCAGCTCGCCGGCCGACAGCTCGGAAGCCGAGGTCACCGTGGCCTTGACCACGTGCTCGGCTTCGGCGCGCAGGGCGTCGAACATGCCGGAGATTTCCGGCAGCAGCGGCAGACGATGCGATTCGGCCAGGATGGCCAGGAAGCGCGAGTAGGTCTCGCCGTGCGACACCGGCGCCAGCAGGGCGACGGCGTCGTCACGACCCAGCTCCGGGTTGGCGAGCAGGGCCGCCACGCGCGGGTCGGCGGCGACGTGGGCGGAGAACGCCAGGGCGTCCGACCACGGCGCGAACGCACCTTCGTCGCGCGCGGTCGCGAACGCGGCGCGGGCGTACGGGCGGGCAAGCGTGAGGGCCTGGCTCATCCTTAGATCTCCGAGGCCAGCTCGTCGAGCAGCGCCTTGTGGGCGTTGGCGTCGATTTCGCGCTTGAGCAGCTTTTCGGCACCGGTCACGGCCAGCGCGGACACCTGCTTGCGCAGATCTTCACGGGCACGGTTGGCGGCGGCGTCGATTTCAGCCTGGGCCAGTTCCTTCTGACGGGTGGCTTCGGTGATCGCTTCGTTACGGGCTGCATCAACGATCTGGTTGGCACGCGCGTGGGCCTGATCGATGATCTCGTTGGCCTTGGTGCGGGCTTCCTTCAGCGCTTCGTTGACCTTCTCCTGCGCCTGGGCCAGATCTTTCTGGCTGCGGTCGGCAGCAGCGAGGCCTTCAGCAATCTTCTGCTGGCGCTCTTCGATCGCGTTCATCAGCGGCGGCCAGATCTTGGTCGCGATGATCCAGATCAGACCAGCGAAGGCCAGCGCCTGCGCAAGAAGGGTGAAATTGATATTCATGGTTAGCTCGATCGCTGGTTTCGGGGTGGACGTGCCGCCGAAGCGGCACATCCGGCCTTCATCCGAAACCGGGTGCATCAGCACCCGGTCGTCTCAAACCGCTGTATCAGCCGGCCAGAGCCTTGGTGACGGCGCCAGCAAAGGCAGCCGACAGCGGGTTGGCGAAGGCCAGCAGCAGGCCAACGGCGACCGAGATGATGAACGCGGCGTCGATCAGGCCGGCGGTGATGAACATGCGGACCTGCAGGACCGGGATCAGTTCCGGCTGGCGCGCGGCCGACTCCAGGAACTTACCAGCCATGATGGCCAGACCCAGACCGGCGCCCAGCGCGGCCAGGCCGATCATGATGCCGACGGCAAGGGCGGTGGAGCTCTGAATCTGCGCGAAGTTGGTCAGGACGGCGAAGTACATGGTTATCTCCAGGAACTTAAGTTGCTAAGGGTGATGAAACGGATGAAGGTTGAAACGCGTTGAAGCTTGAAACTCAGTGAGCGTCTTCCGACAGGCTCAGGTACACGATCGACAGCATCATGAAGATGAAGGCCTGCAGCGGGATCACCAGCAGGTGGAACAGCATCCAGCCGAGGCCGAACACACCACCCGCGATGGCGCCGAAGAAACCGGCACCACCCAGCACCCAGATCAGCAGGAACACGATTTCGCCGCCGAACATGTTGCCGAACAGTCGCATCGCCAGCGAGATCGGCTTGCTCAGCCACTCGACGATGTTGAGGATCAGGTTGAACGGCATCATCCACTTGCCGAACGGCGCCGTCAGGAATTCCTTGACGAAGCCGACCAGGCCCTTGGACTTGAGCGCGAAGAACAGCATCAGGAAGAACACGCTGATGGCCATGCCGAGGGTGGCATTGACGTCAGCGGTCGGCACCGGCTTCCAGTAGTGCACGCCCACCCATTCCAGCGGCTTGGCGATGAAATCGGCCGGGATCATCTTCAGCAGATTCATCAACAGGATCCAGAAGAAGATCGTGATGGCGATCGGCGTGACCAGCTTGCTCTTGCCGTGGTAGGTGTCCTTGGCCTGGCGGTCGACGAACTCCAGGCAGATCTCGACGAAGGCCTGCCACTTGCCCGGCACGCCGGCGGTGGCCTTGCGGGTTCCCAGCCAGAACGCGACAACGATCACCAGGCCCATCAGGACGGCGGTGAGGAAGGTATCGACGTGGATATGCCAGAACATACCCTCACCCTTGCCGACCGGTGCGGTCAGGTTGTGCAGGTGATGCTGGATGTAGCTGGTAGGGGTTAGAGCCTCGCCCGCCATGTGTCCGGAACCTTCAGTTAATTGAATTCTGTCAACGCCTGGCCATGGCCAGGACCTGGAACATCAAGCCGACGGCGATACCGGCCAACAGCGCCAATGCAGGCAGCTTGAAGACCAGGAACCCCACCAGCAGGACGCCGAAAACCACGACCCACTTGGCCACGATCGCAATGATCAGGCGAGCCATCGCCGATCCTGCGGCCACCGCACCACCGCCCAGAGCCATCCGTGCCGCAACCCAGCCGCCGGCCGAAATGGCCACACCGGACGCCAGCGCGCCGAGGGCATACTTCGGGCCTACCAGCAGGAAGGCCAGGGCCAGGACAGCCACCGCGGCCAGCGGGTAGACCGCGGCGCGCAGCATCAGTCGCCGACCCGCATCAACGGAGTTCAGCACAGGACGTCCCGCGTGGTTGCAAGTGGAGGGCTGAGGCGGCTACAGCAGGGGGGCCTCATCGAGCCGCCAAATTATAGCAATGGGACAATTTGCGAGACAACCGCTGCCTGTTCATCCCTGGAAGCCGCAAGTTGCGGTAACGGTTACATTTTTGCGTGCCACCCGGGGGACAATGACGTCCGCGTGATGCTGCGCTGCAGTATTGAACTTTGGTCGCAGGCGCGGAACTTTCGCCGGATGCGCCGGTCCGATCTTTCGACCTGCCTGCAGCAACCTCGTCGACGCTCCGCCCCGCAGGTCCCACGATGGCCCCGAAGCCCGGCTCCGGGGCCATCTTTTTGCGTCGTCGCGACAGGGCTGAACCGTGCACACTCCGTGGACCATACGTTCACGGATGGTGGACGGCGGCGTCCGGCACAGTGGTCTTCATTCTGATGAACCACTGCAAGGACTCTTCGATGCGCCCCGTACCCACCCTGCTCGCCCTTTCCCTGCTCGCTGCCGGCGCCTCGTTCGCCAATGCCGCCCACGCCGCCGAAGGCGACGACCGCTTCGCCATCCGTCTGGGTGCGATGAACATCGATTCGGACAACACGCTGCGTGGCAGCACCACCGTGGCCGGCCAGGACATCTCCCTGGACCAGGACTTCAAGCTGGGTGGCAAGGAATGGGAGCCGCGCATCGACGGCATGTTCCGCATCAGCAACCGTCAGCGCCTGCTGTTCAACTACTTCAAGTACGACAAGGACCGTCGCGAGACGCTTGACCAGGGCATTTCCTTCGGCGGTGAGAGCGTGCCGGCCGGCAGCTTCGTGAAGGGCGAGCTGAAGTACCAGGTGGCCAGCCTGGTCTATGACTACTCGGTCGTCGATACCGACACCTTCGACCTGGGCCTGCAGATCGGTGGCGAGTACGCCAAGGTCAGCACCAAGGGCTACGCGGACCTGGGCACGGTGTATGAAGGCCAGTTCCTCAACGAGAAGGCCGATGGCGTGGCACCGGTGGTGGGTGCGCGCATGACCTTCACTCCGTCCGAGCGCTGGATGATCACGCTGCAGGGCCAGTACCTGAACACGCGCTGGGGCAGTTTCGATGACTACAAGGGCGACCTGAGCCGCGCCAATGCGATCGTCGATTACCGCTTCACCAAGAACTTCGGTGTGTTCGCCGGCTACGACTGGTTCAAGCTGGACGTGGACAAGAAGGGCAGCGACGGCACGGTCGGCCTGAAGCAGGAATTCAAGGGCCCGGTGGCCGGTATCAGCTTCGTGTTCTGATCCCCTGCCCCTTCCACGGCATCTTCTCTCCTGGCGCGGCCTCCGGAACATCGGGGCCGCGTTTTTTGTGGGTTGCTGGCAGAGAGCAGAAGCGGGGTTGGTCGAGCGCTGGAGGGAGCGGGGGCTGCGTGCGAATGTCCCCCGGCGCCGGCCTGCGGCCGACGCCTCCTCCTTTACTTCGCACACAACCCCCGCTCCCTCCGCGTGTCAGGCATCCCGGCGGCCCAGGCACTGGCTCTCGACTATCTGCAAGCCGAGCCGCTGCACGGGTGGCAATTGCCGTAGACGCAGGCGTGGTCGAGCGCTGGGGGGAGTGGGCATCCGGGCGGCTTTGGCACTGCTCTCGACTGTCCGCAAGCCGAGCTGCTGCGCGGGTGGCGGGCATTTCGACAAAGTAAAGGAGGAGGCGACCGCCGCAGGCGGGCGACGGGGGACATTTGTCGAAATGCCTGCCACCCGTGCAGTGGCCCCACCCTTTGCTGCAGCACTGATCGAAGAAAAAAAGCCCCGGCAGATGCCAGGGCTTTTCGTTCGGAACGGCGCGGACGCCTTACTTCTTCTTCGGCATGTACAGATCGGTGATCGTGCCGTCGTAGATTTCCGAGGCCATCGCCACCGACTCGCTCAGCGTCGGATGCGCATGGATGGTGTGGCCGATGTCTTCCGCTTCCGCACCCATCTCGATCGCCAGGCCGATCTCGGCCAGCAGGTCGCCGGCATGCACGCCGACGATCGCGCCACCGATGATGCGGTGGGTCTCTTCGTCGAAGATCAGCTTGGTGAAGCCCTCGGTGCGACCGATGCCGATCGCGCGGCCACTGGCGGCCCAGGGGAACTTGGCCACGCCGACCTTCAGGCCCTTGGCCTTGGCTTCGGTCTCGGTCACGCCGACCCAGGCGATTTCCGGGTTGGTGTAGGCCACCGACGGAATCACGCGGGCGACCCACTCCTTCTTGTGGCCGGCTGCCACTTCAGCGGCCAGCTTGCCCTCGTGCGTGGCCTTGTGGGCCAGCATCGGGTTGCCGACGATGTCGCCGATGGCAAAGATGTGCGGCACGTTGGTACGCATCTGCCGATCGACCGGGATGAAGCCGCGGTCGGTGACCTGCACGCCGGCCTTTTCGGCATCGATCTTCTTGCCGTTCGGCGAGCGGCCCACGGCCACCAGCACGCGGTCGAAGGTGCCCTGCGCCAGCGCAGGCGCCTGGCCTTCCTCGGCGGCTTCGAAGGTCACGGTGATGCCCTTGGCATCGGCGGTGACGCCCGAGGCCTTGGTCTTCAGGTGCACCTCGATGCCCTGCTTCTTCAGGCGGTCGGCCAGCGGCTTGACCAGGTCCTTGTCGGCGCCCGGCATCAGCTGGTCCATGAACTCGACCACGGTGACCTTGCTGCCCAGCGCGCTGTACACGGTGGCCATTTCCAGGCCGATGATGCCGCCGCCGACGACCAGCAGCGAGCCCGGCACTTCGGCCAGCTCCAGCGCATCGGTGGAATCCATCACGCGCTTGTCGTCCCACGGGAAGTTCGGCAGCTTCACCGCCTGCGAACCGGCGGCGATGATGCACTTCTGGAAGCGCAGCAGCTGGGTGCTGCCGTCAGCCGCGGTGATTTCCAGCTCGTTGGCCGAAACAAACCTGCCGACGCCCTGCACGTTGCGGACCTTGCGCTGCTTGGCCATGCCGGCCAGGCCCTTGGTCAGCTGGTTGACGACCTTTTCCTTATACGCGCGCAGCTTGTCCAGGGTGATGGTCGGCTTGCCGAACTCGACGCCGAAATCACCGGCGTGGGCCACTTCGTCGATGACCGCAGCAGCATGCAGCAGCGCCTTGGACGGGATGCAGCCGACATTGAGGCAGACGCCGCCGAGGCTGGCGTAACGTTCGACCAGCACCGTATCCAGGCCGACGTCGGCGGCGCGGAAGGCTGCGGTGTAGCCGCCCGGGCCGGAGCCCAGCACGACCATCTCGCATTCGATGTCGGCCGGCTTGCCGCTGGACAGCGCCGGCTTCGGCGCAGCCGGTTCGGCCGGGGCGCGGTGCGACGGGGTCACCGGCGGCTTGCTGGCCGGGGCGGCCGGAGCCGGCGCGGCGGCCTTGGCCGGGGCTTCGGCGGCGCCTTCAGCATCCAGCACCACGACCACGGCGCCTTCGGACAGGGTATCGCCCAGCTTGACCTTGATTTCCTTGACCACACCAGCGGCCGAGGACGGCACTTCCAGGGTGGCCTTGTCCGACTCCAGGGTCACCAGACCCTGATCCTTCTTCACCGTGTCGCCGACGGCGACCAACACTTCGATCACCGGCACATCGCTGTAATCGCCGATGTCGGGAACCTTGACTTCAATCGTGGCCATGGTGGGTTTTCCTCGTGCCCGCCCGGCGGCGCCGGCGGGCTGTCACTGCATCTGTTCACGCGGCCGCGCCAGGGGCTGCGGCCGCACGGTGGGGGCGAAGCGGTGCCTTACAGCAGCACGCGGCGCATGTCGGCCAGTACCTGCGACAGGTACGTGGTGAAGCGTGCGGCCAGTGCGCCGTCGATGACGCGGTGGTCATAGCTCAGCGACAGCGGCAGCATCAGCTTCGGTGCGAATTCCTTGCCGTTCCAGACCGGCTGGATGGACGACTTGGAGACGCCGAGGATGGCCACTTCCGGTGCGTTGACGATCGGGGTGAACGCGGTGCCGCCGATGCCGCCCAACGAGCTGATCGAGAAGCAGCCGCCGCTCATGTCCGCCGGGCCCAGCTTGCCGTCGCGTGCCTTCTTGGCCAGTTCGCCGGTTTCCTGCGCGATCTGCACCACACCCTTCTTGTCCACGTCGCGGATGACCGGCACGACCAGGCCGTTCGGCGTGTCGGCGGCGAAACCGATGTGGAAGTACTTCTTCAGGGTCAGGTTTTCACCGCTGGCATCGAGCGAGGCGTTGAATTCCGGGAACTTCTTCAGCGCTGCGGCGCTGGCCTTGATCAGGAAGGCGAGCATGGTCAGCTTGATGCCGGCCTTCTCGTTCTCCTTGTTCAACGCCACGCGCAGGCCTTCCAGGTCGGTGATGTCGGCCTGCTCGAACTGGGTGACGTGCGGGATCATGGCCCAGTTGCGGGCCAGGTTCGCACCGGAGATCTTCTTGATGCGCGACAGCGGCTGGACTTCGGTCTCGCCGAACTTGCTGAAGTCGACCTTCGGCCACGGCAGCAGGTTCAGGCCACCACCAGCGGCGACGGCGCCACCGGCAGCGGCCGGCACGCCACCGCTGAGCGCGGCCTTGACGAACTTCTGTACGTCACCCTTGGTGATGCGGCCACCCTTCTCGGTGCCGTTGATCTGCAGCAGGTCCACGCCCAGCTCGCGGGCGAACACGCGCACCGCCGGGGTGGCGTACGGCACCTTGGCCGGCAGCACGCCATCGGCATTGAACTGCACCGGCGGGCTGGACGGGGTACCGGCCGAGGCGATCTCGCGGGCCGCCAGCTTGTCCGGCTGCGCCGGCACAGCGACCGGCTCGACCTTGGTGGCGGTCTCTGCGGCCGCCGGAGCGGCAGCAGCAGCGGCCTTGGTCGGCGCCGGCGCGGCAGCGCCCTCGGCTTCGATGATGGCTACCACGTCGCCTTGCGACAGATTGTCGCCCACCTTGACCTTGATCTCCTTGACCACGCCGGCCACAGACGACGGCACTTCCATGGTGGCCTTGTCGCTTTCCAGCGTGACCAGGCCCTGGTCCTTCTTGACCGTATCGCCCACGGCGACCAGCACTTCGATGACCGGAATGCCGGCGTAGTCGCCGATGTCCGGCACCAGGGCTTCAACCGCACCACCGCTGGCAGCCGGAGCGGCCGGCGCAGCTGCGGCCGGCGCGCTCTGGGTGGCGGCAGCCGGGGCAGCGGCCTTGGCCGGTGCCGGTGCGGCCGGCTTGGCGGCTTCGGCTTCGCCTTCGGCCACTTCGATCAGGGCCACGACCTTGCCTTCGGACAGGCTGTCGCCCACTTTGACCTTGAGCTCCTTGACCACGCCCGCCACCGAGGACGGCACTTCCATGGTCGCCTTGTCGCTTTCCAGCGTCACCAGGCCCTGGTCCTTCTTGACCGTGTCGCCGACGGCGACAAGCACCTCGATTACCGGGATATCGCTGTAGTCACCGATATCGGGGACAAGTGCTTCCTTGATTTCGGCCATGGGGATAACTCCGGCAATCTGGTGTAGGGAAACGTCTATTGTGCGGCCAGCGGGGTCCAGCGCCAACCGTTACAGGTGTTTTCAGTACGCACGCAGCCGGGACAGGCTGTTGCCCATGGGTCGGGTGCGCGACCAGTCGGTAGCGTATTGTCCAGGCGATGTCCGCTTCATGTCGCCCGCGCGTCGGCCACCGGCTGCCAGGCCTGGCGCAGGCGCGGCAACGACCACGCCGCATTGGCAGGGCTGGTCGACGGCAGCGCGACCACCTTCGGCGGGGCCTCCAGCCGCGGCAACACCCAGCGCTGGAATGCCTGCAATGACGCGCCGCCATTGCAGCCGATCAGCGTCAGCTCAGGCAACGTGGCGATCAGTTCCGGCAGTGCATTGGCCACTTCCGTGCCACGCACGATGTCCGCATCCAGGCTGCCGCGCCGCTCGCAGCGCCCGATCACATCCCACAGGCCGATGCCTGCGGCCTTCAACGCCTGCAGCCGTTGCGCATAGGGCAGATCCGCGTCGAAACCGCAGATATCGGCCATCAGCGGCCAGAAGCGGTTGCGAGGATGCGCGTAGTAGCGCTGCTCCTGCAGGGATGCCACGCCTGGCATCGAGCCCAGCAGCAGCACCCGGCATCCCACGTTCACCTGCGCTGGCAGGCCAATGCACAACGTTGCCGTGCTCACATCTTCTCCAACTGCATGAATGTCGGCGAGAGCAGAAAACGCCATGAATAAAGGCATTCCGCACCCGTCGCTGAACAAGGAAAACTATTTTTTAACGTGCGTCGGATTCGATTCATGTTGGGGCGACTACGGTGTGCTCGCCCCGCAACCGGGGGCCCAAAACAAGAAACATTAGGAGATACCCCCATGCGCTCCATCCGTATCCTGAGTCTCGCCCTGCTGACCTCCGCCGCCTTCGCGCCGGCCGCTTTCGCCCAGGACAGCAGCACCACCGATACCGCTTCGGGCAAGCATTTTGCCGTTGTTGGCGGCATCTCGCTGCTGGAGCCGAAGAACGACCCGATCACCGGCGTGAAGAAGACCGACGGTGGCCCGGCGCCGACCGTCAGCTTCAGCTACTACATCAACGACAACTGGGCCGTTGAGCTGTGGGGCGCTGCCGACAAGTTCGACAACAAGTTCAAGGGCCCGAACAACGCCCGCCTGGGTTCGGTCGAGCAGCAGCCGGTCGCGCTGAGCGGCCAGTACCACTTCGGCCAGGCTGACAACGTGTTCCGCCCGTTCGTGGGCGTGGGCTACTACCAGTCGAGCTTCAGCAACGAGAAGCTGGGCAACGGCGCTGACACCGACATCCGCTTCAAGGATGCCAAGGGCGTGATCGGCACCGTCGGCGTCGACATGAACATCAACTCCACCTGGTTCGCCCGCGCTGACGCCCGCTACATGCGCGCCCGCCCGGACATCAAGGTCGGCGGCGAGAAGATCGGCGAAGCCAAGATGGATCCGTGGACCGTCGGCTTCGGCATCGGCGCCCGCTTCTGATCCAGGCAGCACCTGCTTCACTGATGCAACGCGACGGGCCCTTCGGGGCCCGTCGTCGTTTCCGTCACCCGCGTTCCGCGTGTAGAGCCGAGCCCATGCTCGGCTGCTTTTTTGTAGAGTCGAGCCAAGCCCCCTATCCCGAGTCGAGCGGCGGGCTCCGCGCGCATTGCGATGCGTTACGTTCAATGGCGCCCACGGTCAAGGGTGGCGCGGCTCGGCTCTACAGACACAGGACGCGGAGACACGATGGACGACGTCGACCTGCTGGTGATCGGTGGCGGCATCAATGGCGCCGGCATCGCCCGTGACGCCAGCGGTCGCGGCCTGCGCGTGCTGCTGTGCGAACAGCATGACCTGGCCGCGCACACCTCCAGCGCCAGCAGCAAGCTGATCCACGGCGGCCTGCGCTACCTGGAGCAGGGCGAGTTCGGGCTGGTGCGCAAGGCGCTGGGCGAACGCGAGGTGGTGCGCCGGCAGGCGCCCCATCTGGTCCATCCGCTGCGCTTCGTCCTGCCGTGGGAACCGCACCTGCGCCCGCGCTGGATGCTGCGCGCGGGGCTGTGGCTGTACGACCATCTGGGCCGGCGCAGCCCCGCCTTCCCCGCGTCACGCGCACTGGAACTGCAACACGATCCGCTCGGCCAGTGGCTCTCCCCGGCGCTGCGGCAGGCCTTCAGCTACGCCGATGCGCAGGTCGATGACGCGCGGCTGGTACTGCTCAACGCCCTGGATGCCGCGCAGCGGGGCGCACAGGTGCAGGTGCGCAGCCGCTGCATCGACCTGCACCCCGTGCAGGGCCGGTGGCGGGCCGTTCTGGAATCCGCCGATGGCCAGCGGCACCCCGTGAATGCCCGCGCCGTGGTCAATGCGGCGGGCCCGTGGGCCGGGGGCCTGCTGGAACGGATGCAGGCGCGCAGCGGCGGCCCTGCGCTGCGCCTGGTGCAGGGCAGCCACATCGTGCTGCGCAGGCCCTGGCCCGATGACAGCGCCTGCCTGCTGCAGCAGCCCGACGGGCGGGTGGTGTTCCTGCTGCCTTTCGCCCACGACCACCTGCTGGTGGGCACCACCGATACCGACTATCGCGGTGACCCGGCGCGCTGCAGCGTGCTGCCTTCCGAGGTGACCTACCTGTGCGAAGCGGCCAATCGCTACCTGCGTGACCCCATCGCCCCGGACGAGGTGGTCTGGGCGTTCGCCGGTGTCCGTCCATTGCTGGCCGACCCGGATCCGCGCGCAGCGCAGCTGAGCCGCGACTACCGCCTGCAGGTGCAGGTGGACCCGGCACCGGCGCTGCATGTACTGGGCGGCAAGCTGACCACCTACCGGGTGCTGGCCGAGGAGGCACTGGACCTGCTGCGCCCTGCCCTGCCACAGATGGGACCGGCCTGGACGGCGCGCGGAGACCCGCTGCCGGGCAGCGACTGGGGCGACGCCGCACAGGCGTGCTCGCGCCTGCTGGCGCTGGCACCGTGGTTGCCCGCAGGTATCGCGCGACGCTGGGCCGGGGCCTATGGCAGTCGCGGCGCGGAACTGCTGCAGGGTGTACACGGCCTGCACGATCTGGGCGAGGACTTCGGCGGTGGCCTGCATGCACGCGAAGTGGACTTCCTGCGCGAACGCGAGTGGGCGTGTGACACCGACGATATCCTGTGGCGCCGGAGCAAGCTGGGGTTGCGCCTGGATGCTGCGCAGGTGGCACGGCTGCAGGCATGGATGGAGGGTCGGATCCCTTTCCCACGGAAAGGGCTCTGCCCCCCGTGATGCCACGTGTGCCAACCCAGGTTGGCAGCTACCAGGGCAGCCGCGCGCGACGCGATCGATGCATTAGGATTTCCCCATCGCCATTGGAGACGCTGCATGACGCCCCGCTACGTGCTGGCCATCGACCAGGGCACCACCAGCTCGCGCGCGATCCTGTTCGACCGCGCCGGCGATATCGTCGGCAGCGCGCAGCGCGAGTTCGCGCAGATCTTCCCGCAGCCCGGCTGGGTCGAGCATGACCCGCGCGAGATCCTTACCAGCGTCTATGCCACATTGACCGAACTGCTCAGCCGCGGGCAGATCGACCCACGCCATATCGCCGCGCTGGGCATCACCAACCAGCGCGAAACCACCGTGGTCTGGGACCGTGCCACCGGCCAGCCGATCCACAACGCCATCGTCTGGCAATCGCGGCAGAGCCACGCCATCTGCGAGCGGCTGAAATCGGAGGGGCATGAAGCACTGATCCGCGAGCGGACCGGGCTGCTGATCGACGCCTATTTCTCCGCGACCAAGGTGCGCTGGATCCTCGACCACGTGGATGGTGCGCAGCAGCGCGCCGAACGTGGTGAGCTGCTGTTCGGCACCATCGACAGCTGGCTGGTGTGGAACCTCAGCGGTGGCCAGGCACATGTGACTGACTACAGCAATGCGGCGCGCACGCTGCTGTTCAACATCCACACGCTGGACTGGGATGACGACCTGCTGGCCCTGCTCGACATTCCGCGCGCGATGCTGCCGCAGGTGCGCGACTCCAGCGCGGTGTACGCACACACCCGGCCGCAGTTCTTCTTCGACCACCCGATCCCCATCGCCGGCATCGCCGGTGACCAGCAGGCGGCGCTGTTCGGCCAGGCTTGTTTCCAGCCGGGCATGGTCAAGAACACCTATGGCACCGGTTGCTTCATGTTGATGCACACCGGCGCGCAGGCGGTGCGGTCGCGCAACGGCCTGCTGACCACCATTGCCTGGGGCCTGGACGGCCGCGTGGAGTACGCGCTGGAGGGTTCGATCTTCATCGCCGGCTCGGTGGTGCAGTGGCTGCGCGATGGACTACGCATGATCGAACGCGCCAGCGACAGCCAGGCGCTGGCTGCGCAGGTGCCCGACAGTGGCGGCGCCTACCTGGTGCCGGCGTTCGTCGGCCTCGGCGCGCCCTATTGGCGCAGTGATGTGCGCGGTGCGATGTTCGGCCTGACCCGTGGCACCCGCAAGGCGCACTTCGTGCGCGCCGCGCTGGAAGCGATGGCCTACCAGACCCGCGATGTACTCGATGCGATGCAGTCCGATGCGGGTATCGCGCTGACCGAGCTGCGCGCTGATGGCGGTGCGATCGGCAACGACTTCCTGGCCGGTTTCCAGGCCGACATTCTCGGTGTGCCGCTGCTGCGGCCGCGACTGACCGAGACCACCGCGCTGGGTGCGGCCTATCTGGCCGGCCTGGCAGTGGGGTTCTGGAACAGCCGCGAACAGATCGCCGCGCAATGGGGCCTGGACCGGCGCTTCGAGCCACGGATGGAGGTGGCCCGGCGCGAGAAACTGTATGCGGGATGGCAGCAGGCGGTGGCCGCCACCCTCGCCTTCCACGTCGATTGAAATGGCAATGCGCTGCCCTGCTGCGGCACGTGGAGTGACACTGTAGAGCCGAGCCATGCTCGGCTGCTGCTGGCGGGATACCGCAAAAAGCAGAGCCGAGCATAGGCTCGGCTCTACAGGCGAATGGGCGCTGGCGTCAGAACGCCGGCAGCACCGCGCCCTTGTACTTGGTCTCGATGAACGCCTTCACCTGCGGGCTGGTCAGGGCCTTGGCCAGCTTCTGCACGCGGGCGTCGTCCTTGTTGTCCGGGCGCGCGACCAGGAAATTCACGTACGGCGAGTCCTTGCTCTCGATCGCCAGCGCATCCTGGGTCGGGTTGAGGCCTGCGTCCAGCGCGTAGTTGGTATTGATCAGGGCCAGGTCGACCTGGTCCAGCACGCGCGGCAGCATCGCCGAGTCCAGCTCGCGGAACTTCAGGTTCTTCGGATTGGCGATGATGTCGCGCTGGGTCGCCAGTGCGTTGGTCGGGTCCTTCAGCTCGATCACGCCGGCCTTGTGCAGCAGGATCAGCGCGCGGCTGTTGTTGCTCGGGTCGTTCGGGATCACCACGTCGGCGCCTTCGCGCAGCTCGGCCAGCGACTTGACCTTGCGCGAGTACGCACCGAACGGCTCGATGTGCACGCCGATCACCTTCACCAGGTCGGTCTTGCGGTCGCGGTTATAGGCATCCAGGTAGGGCTCGGTCTGGAAGTAGTTCGCATCCACCTGCTTCTGCACCAGCTGGTCGTTGGGCTGCACGTAGTCATTGAACACCCGCACGTCCAGGTCCACGCCTTCCTGCTTGAGGATCGGCTTGACCACCTCGAGGATCTCGGCATGCGGCACGGCCGTGGCGGCCACCACCAGCTTCTGCGAGGGCTCGCCGGACTTGCCGCAGGCGGTCAGGGCCAGCGCAGCGGCGAGCAGGGGCAGCAACAGGGTCTTTTTCATGGGGGATTGAATTCTCGGGGGAGTGTCAGGAGTTTTCGTAGTTGCTCAGGGCCAGCTCAAGCAACGCCTTGGCCTGCTCGCGCAGCATCATGGGCTCGACGATCTCGGCATCCGAGCCGTAATGCAGCACATCCATCAGCAGCTCGCGCGAGACGCTGTACGGCACCTTCAGCTCATAGCGGCCGTCGGCCAGGAAGCGGCCCTGCTGCTTGGAATGCCAGTGCTCGTCGGCCACCCAGCGCGCGGCCTTGGCGCTGAACAGGATGGTCGCCCAGCCCTTCGGCGCGCCAGAGAAGATGCCGTAGCTGGCGCCGAGCTGCTCGTCCAGCTCGCTGTCGGCGACGTCGCGCGCGGTGCTGTCGACCACCCGCGCCTTGTGGATGCGGTCGACCGCGAAACTGCGCAGGGCGTCGCGGTCATGGTCCCAGGCATCCAGGTACCAGTTGTCGCGATAGTGGGTCAGGCGCTGCGGCGAGACGGTGCGCTTGGTCGGCTCGTCGGTGGAACGGGCACGGTACTCGAACGCCAGCTGGCGGCGCTCCAGCACGGCCGATGCGACGCTGCGGAAGCTGCCTTCGTCAAACTTGCGGCCACGGTGCGGAATCACCCGCACGCGGTCGACCGGCCAGCTGGACACGCCGGCCTGGGCCGCCAGCAGGCTCTCGATGCGTTGCTGCAGCGGTGCCAGCACCGACGACAGCACACCACCGCCGGTCCGCGCCAGCAGGTGCTGCGAGGCCAGCAGGGCATGCAGCTCCTCCGAGCTGAGCCACAGGCCGGGCAGCTCGAAACGGTCGCTCTCGTCAGCCTGGTAGCGGAAGCCCGCCTCGCCGTCGCCCTCGATCGGTGCCATCAGCGCATCGCGCAGGAAGGCCAGGTCGCGGTAGACGGTGGCGCGGGAACAACCGAGCTTGTCCTGCAGGGTCGCCACCGTCACCGGATAGCGCGCGGACTTGAGCAGACGATGCAGGGCGGTGATGCGTTCGTATCGGTCCATACCCCCGATTATGTCCGAGTCGCGGGTCTTGTGTGGGACGTTTGGGCTATCGTGGTCGCCCCCACCCCCATGGAATGCCCGATGCGCCGGTTGCCTGCCCTGTCCCTGCTGGCCTGCCTGCTGCTGGCCGCCTGTGATCGCGCGCCGGCGCCGGCCGGCGCCGAGCCCCCGGTACCCGTCGCCGATCCGACGCAGGCGGTGCTGGGCGCCAGCCAGCGTTTCGCGGCCCTGCGCAGCTTCCACGCCGAACTGGAGGTGCTGGGCGCACCACAGCCGGTGCGCAGCGCCATGGACTTCGTCGCGCCCGATCGTTTCCGGGTGGAGACGCCGGCGGGGCCGCAGACCATCATCGGCGACACCATGTTCCTGCAGGCCGACGGCGCGATCCGCCAGGTGCCGACCCCGCCCGGCCTGCTCGAGCAATGGCGCAACCCGCTGCCCGCCGATGCCCTGCCCGCCGAACTGAAGGCCGAAGATCTCGGCAGCCAGTCGCTGGACGGGGTGCAGACCCGGCACTACCGGCTGCGCGGTGCCCAGCCCGGCGAACGCCTGGAGTACTGGGTGGATGCCCAGGGCCTGCCACGCCAGATCGTACGCAGCGGCAGCAGCAATGGCCGCAGCTTCCAGCTGCGCCTGCGCTATTCGCGCTTCAACGACCCTGAGGTGCGCGTCGATCTGCCCTGAATAGGCGACCGCGCCAACGTTCGCTGAAGCGCGCATTGGATCGATTCGGACCGCCATCACGCTTCCAGTATCATCACCGGCTGTCAACCGTTCCGGAGAAGCCTCGATGTCCCTGCGCGTGTCCCTGCTGATCCCCCTGCTGCTGTGTGCGCCGCTCGCATACGCACAGGATGCCTCCGAACTGGCGGCGATGTCCTCGCCGTGGAGCGGCAGTGGTGGCGAGCTCGGGTTTGCCTCGGCACGCGGCAACAGCAGCACCGAGAGCTTCAACGGCCGTCTGCGCCTGCGCTACACCGACGGTGACTGGGTGCACAGCATGGACCTGTTCGGCCTGCGCTCCAGCTCCAAGGTGACCGAAACCAACGACGACGGCACCACCACCCGCCGCAACAACACCACCGCCAACCGCTACACCGGCAGTGCCGGCAGCGCGCTGCAGCTGGGCGAACACCGCCAGCTGACCGCGACGGTGCGTACGGAACGCGACGACTTCGCCACCTACGACCGCCAGAGCTCGTTCGGTCTGGGTTACGGCACCCGCCTGTGGAACACCGAGCGCTTCTCGTTCGACGCGCAGATCGGCCCCGGTGTGCGCCGCACCCACAGCACCGAGGACGACCGCACCCGCACCGGCCTGATCGGCCGTGGCCTGTTCGACATGAAGTATTCGCTGACTGACAACACCGACCTGGTCAACACGCTGCTGGTCGAATCCGGTTCGTACAACACCTTCGGCCAGAACGACTTCGGTGTCTCGGTGAGCATGAACGAGCACCTGGCACTGAAGGCCGGCTGGCAGGCGCGCTACAACAGTGACGTGGCCGAGGACAAGCGCAAGACCGATACGCTGACCACGATGAACGTGGTCTACAAGTTCAAGTAAGCAGAACGGGCGCCCAGGGCGCCCGTTCTTCTTCCGGTAGTGCCGGCCGCTGGCCGGCAACTGCATTCAAC